>NZ_JBVVAK010000029.1:0-72956 GCF_055792825.1 Microvirga sp. GN3 | reverse complement strand
GCCTTGGCTGACGGACAGCTTCGCCCCCTGTGACAGGAAGGCCATTGCCACGACCATGGCATGCCTTTCGATGATCGAGCGAAGTCGACAAGCCGTCACCGGGTGGCTGTGGCGGCCAGCGCGGCCTGGCTCCGAGCCAAACCCACCCGCCGCCACCAGTGTCCTGGCGGAAGGTTGGGTCGTGCCACCGTCAGCTGGGGCGCCCCATTCACGCACACCGAATGTTTACTCTGTCGGCTCAGAATGCTTTCACCGGGCCTGATGCGAACCATCTCGATCCGGTGCGGAGCTTTACCCTCCGCTCAACGCCCTGGGTGAGGTTTCAGACAGCCCTCAGCCAGGGCGTTTCCCTTCAGGCCTTGAAAGGCCACCGTGCGCCACGCTGCCACACTCCAAGCTTGCCACTTGTCTCTTTCGGCAAATCCGCTCAGGCTCACCTCAGCTGCGTCGCGACCTGCAGCTATCGGCGAGCCCCGGGAGCCGGCACGGATGGACTGCCCTCCCGGGCTCCTCGTCGGATGTCAGCGCGCTGTACGAGCCGCACGGGCGCCGGGGATAAGCGGTCGTCTCGTCACCCCTTCCACGCCTTCAGCATGAGCTACTCCCGCGACCCCGTCATCACTGAAGTCACCGACGCAGGTCCACTGGTTTGTCTCACGCGATGGCGGTTCTCGGGTCGATATTCACGGATGATATGTTGAGCAATGCAGTGAGCGTGCCGCTGCATGCCAACAAGGTTCTGGACAATGGTGTACTTCAGAGGCTCCGGGGCCCCTGAGGCGATGACGTGGTGCGCAATGTCGCTGAGTTGGCAAACGAGGTCATTGAGCCGTTGGGTCGCCTCGAGCACACCGGCATCAGCACGCGCGGTCCGCAGTGACTGACGAGATGATAGTTGGATCAGGTTCGACATCCACCGACCCTTTCGCCTGGATGTGGTTGTGTGGAGGCTTGGCTCTTATAGGAATTAACTCCACTTGCTTGCTCGAAGCTGGTATGCCGCTGGTCGCGAGCGCTGCGCTTCCGAGTTCACCAGCTAATCCGTCATCACAGGGTCTGAGGAATGGCGGATCGACATCGAAGCCCGGGCTCTCTAAGCCATGGCCAACGAGAAGGCGGTCTGCTTCAGCGGCCGGAAGAATGGGACGACGGCTGACCGTGCAGTGATTGGCATCCGGGGTGTACAGGCCGTTGAGGATCTGCGACGGTCCATGATGCGGCCTCAGGAGGCGCGGTTCCAATGATCGGTAAAATCCCGGGCTTGACAATCTTCATCCTGCAAGCGCTATGCATCGTCGCGATCGCCCTTGCCCCACGCATCATCGACACTCTGGGGCTGACGTCGCGCTAAGTTCTTGGCGGCCCACGCATGAGCGGAGCAGGCCTGAACGCACTGTATTTTGATCAGGGCCACAGACTCTCATGGATCCTCCATTGACCTTTGATCAGATCGTTGGTGCGTTGCGGTCTCTAAATGAACGTTGGCGTTCGGATGACGGCACTCTCGGGTTCGTCCGGCACGGTCCCAGATCTCAACCGCAAAGTTTCCCTCTGGAACAACTTGAGGGTCATGCTGTTGATGCTTGCCAACCTTTGGCCCCGCAACTAGCCTTCCTGCGCTGGGGAGATTTCGGCACAGGCCGATTGGGACCAAAGACACCATTCGCGCCGACGGAGAGGGGCTACAGACGACAATGGCGACAGGTACTGTGAAGTGGTTCAACGAGACCAAAGGTTATGGCTTCATTCAGCCGGACACCGGCGGCAAAGATGTTTTCGTGCACATCAGTGCGGTTGAGCGTGCGGGCCTCAGAGGTCTAAGCGAAGGGCAGAAGGTTTCCTACGAGATCCAGTCCGACCGCAGAACTGGCAAGGAGTCGGCGGTCGACCTGAAGGTTTAGGACGCTGCAACACATTCTGTGGGTTGTCCGCTGTTAGGATGGCCGCTCCTGTTGGGGAGCGGCCTTTTGGTGTGCCCTGCCCTGTCGAGTGCCCCTACTCTCGAAACTTGATATTTGTCCTTCCTACCGCTGAGTGCATCATCAAGGAGCCTCTGAAGAGGCTCGTGCTCGTCATGGGCCATGATGGCTACCCTCAGAGCACGGTCTAGGGCATGGGCGTTCGCTGGTAAGAAGCTCGATCGCCAGAGCCCTGAAACGCCCCATAGTTCCAATCGTTAGGGGTTTCACATTGGTGGTGCAGCGGATCCATCTGACGCACACTCAGTCATCTTGAGGAAAGCTCAGCGCCCGTGCGGCTGCAACGAACGCGCGAGCTCCCGGGTTACGCTGTCCTCAATGTTGAGCCTGTCGAGTTCCTGTTCAGCCTCAGGGTCTAACGCAGGCTCGGATGTCTCGGGCACGCGCGACACCTCAGGTGGTTGCGGCTGAGGCTCAGCAGCCCGATGATCCAAGGCATCGAGCAGGCTGTGGAGGGCTTCATTCGTGACTTCCACCTCCGGAGTGGATGGGACACCGGTGAGAGCCAGAGAGCGGGGCTGGTAGGTGTGATCACTGGTGACCTCGGGACCAACCCAGGCCGGGGGCTGGAACTTTCGCGCCGTCTTATCTTGTTTGCACGCAATGCTGATCAGATCGAGGGGTGCCGGGGTGATGACGCGCTGGATGGTGGCGCTGTGCGACCCGATGTCGATCGGGATGCTCAGATACTCGGTCTGTCCGGCGGTCAGCTCAAGCAGCGTCTCGGCCTGAGGCCGGGAGATCTCAGCGGGCTCCTCGCGCGGACCGGCTGCATGATGAGCGATTAGGATGAGGTGACTGGCATTGCCTGAAACTTGTACGTGGGCGCTCCGGCCCGGTCGGTCCGGGAAGAAGCCTTGTCGGACGAGGTGGCCTCCCCTTTCCCTCTCGATCAGCCGAGCCAGAGCAGAGGCGATCAGGAAGACACGGGTGGCGCTCATCGGGTCAGCCTTCCACAAAGAGTGCTGCTGGTCGAGCCAGCCCCTCTCAAGCTAGGGTGTAAGGATCGATCCGGGAAGAGAGTTTGGCACCTTCTCTGCCCGGTACATGCTTCTCGAGCCGAGTGACCCTCGCCTGCGGAGGCAGACGTAGATCGTCTCAAGGCGTAGGCACAGCTGTTGGTCACGCAATCAGGGTATTATCCGATTCAGAAGGCGTTAACGCCGAAGCTCTATCGCCAAGCGAGGTTGGCGCATATCGGACCATCATGGCGAAGGGAGCATTATTCGACGTTCCTTGAAAGAGAAGCCCATAACATCTTATACCACGTCCTGGTGATCAGAACCCGTGTGCCCAGTCGCGCAAGCCGATGGACATAATCGTCCAGGGCTGCTCGGTGAGCCTGTTCCACGCGTCACAGCAATGATCGAGGATGTCCTTGTAGGATGCGAACACCCGGTTGGAGATCCAGTTCTCGCGCATGTATTGCCAAATGTTCTCGACCGGGTTCAGTTCGGGCGCTTTCGGCGGCAGCGGCACCAAGGTGATGTTGGCCGGCACCTGCAGTTTGCTTGAGACATGCCAGCCGGCCTGGTCGAGCAGCAGCACTGCATGAGCTCCTGGAGCCACGGCCTGCGCGATCTCTTTCAGATGCTCGTTCATGGCCTGTGTGGTGCAGCGGGGCAGCACCAGGCCCGCTCCTTTCCCTTCAGCCGGGCAGATCGCGCCGAAGATGTAAGCCGAGGCCGTTCGGAGATCGCGCGGGGCCGAGGGCCGTGTGCCGCGTTTGGCCCAGCGGCGGGTGATCTTGTTCTTCTGGCCGATCCGCGCCTCGTCGGCAAACCAGATCTCTAGCGGCTTGCCATCGGCCTCGTTGGCTGCGATCTCCGCCACACGCGTGGGAAAGTCTTTTTAAAAGCCGATACAGCAGGCTCGCTCTTGGCATGATGGCGCGGGCGGGCCGAGAGCTTGCGATAGCCCAGAGCGCGCACCTCCCGGCTCAAGGTTTGCTTCGAGACCGGCAGGCGGTACTCGTCCCAGAGCCACTCGATCAGGTCCACCAGACGCCAGCGCACCACCCCGTGCACCGCCGGGATCGGGCCGGCCTCGATCATCTGCACCAGATGCTGGCGATGATGATCGGTGAGGCGCGAGGGCTGCCCCGGCGGCTTGCGGTCGATCAGGCCTTCAGGCCCGTGAGCGTTGAACTTGAGCACCCAGTCGCGCACGATCTGCCGCGTCACCCCGCCGATCCGCGCCGCCTCCGTGCGTGAGGCGCCCTCATAGATGGTCGCCAACGCGAGCAGGCGGCGGGCCTGCGGGCCATCCTTCGTCTTCTTGGCCAACGCACGAAGCTGAGAAGCATCGAAGTCAGAGCGGAGTGGGATCGGCATGGCAACCCTCCTTGGCTCACCAAGTTGAATCACACCCACCGCAATCCTGGAAATCACGAACGAGTCAGACCTTCAGGGACCTGGTATTAGATCCATCCCAGGCTCAACGCGGCCACGGCCAGATACCGGCCTGTCTTGGTGAGTGCCACGAGCGGAACGAAGACCCGCAGGGGCTCGCGCATCACGCCCGCCACGATGGTGAGCGGATCGCCGATGATCGGCAGCCAGCTCAACAGCAGCGTCCAGCGGCCGTATCGATGATACCAGGCCTCGGCCTTTACCATCTGCTTGCGCTTGACCGGAAACCAGCGTCGATCCTCGAAATGGGCGAAGAAACGGCCCAGGAACCAGTTCACGATGGAGCCGAGGATGTTGCCGACGCTTGCCACGAGAATGAGAACCCACCACGTGTAATGCTCCGCCACCAGCATGGCAAAGAGAACGGCTTCGGATTGGAAGGGGAAGACGGTGGCCGAGAGAAAGGCAGCGGCGAACAGAGCGCCGTATTCGGCAAGATGCGGCATGAGGCGAGGATCACGCGAGACAGAAGGCAGGTGGAGTTGAGGCTTCACAGGAAGCCTGAATGAAGTGGTCCTTATCACGGTTTTGGGATGTTGCCGAGTTGACCTGCCTCGCAGCAGGTCAACCATCGACTCTCATGCGTCTTCGCGGGCATGCCTCATCGATTTAGGATGTCACATGCGTTCGCTGAACGTGCCGTGCTGAGCCCGCGGATTGAGGCGTGCGAAGTCATCGCCTTTCACATGAACCAGCGTGGCGTGATCCCCGCCTTCGAAGTAAATGTCCGGCTGCCGTTCCATGCTGTTCTCGACGATGACATCGAGGCCATAGCACGTACCGACGGGCGGAATGGCGCCGCGATCGCAGTCGCGGAACACCTCGACGATTTCCTCCTCGGAGGCGAGGCGCAGTTCCTGGCCCAGTTCCATCTTGAGATCGGACAGACGTAAGTGGTGCGATGCCGGCAAGACAGCGAGCATATAGTTCTGTCCGTCGCTGAGCATAATGCCCTTCGCCAGCCGGTCGCCCGGCACATGCCCCGCATGAGCCGTTCCCAGCGATGTCATCGCCGGTTCGTGCGGGATCAGATCGTAGCTGATGCCTTGATCGGACATGTAGCGTTGAAGGGTGGGTGCAATCGTCATGGCAACCTCCTATGAGACGAGGACTCTCGCATGCCTGGAGGGCGGCTTAACTGACACACCGTCGCTTCGGGATGCGCAGTTGCTTGGAAACCCTCCGATCGTACACCCCGGACGGATTGGCTTCAATTGGCTGAGAACGGCAGCCGAAAATATTGACGGATGCGGCCGAGCTTCAGCACGATCCTCCCGGTGCGGTAACTTGCACCTTCCGCGCAGGTTCACTAGGAACAGCCCAACTTTGTTCTCAAGCCAAGCTCTCCGCACGTCTCTCAAGTGGAGACGCAAAAGATTTTCTCTCAGAAAGACCTCTCTTGGATCAGTTCGACGTTGTAGTGATCGGCGCAGGCGCCGCCGGGATGATGTGTGCGGTGGAGGCCGGCAAGCGCGGGCGTTCCGTGCTCGTCCTCGACCATGCCGCCAAGCCCGGCGAAAAGATCCGCATCTCCGGTGGCGGGCGCTGCAACTTCACCAACCTCAACGCCGCGCCGGCCAACTTCATCTCGCAGAATCCAAATTTCGCCATTTCGGCCCTGCGCCGCTACACGCAACGCGACTTCGTCGCGCTCGTGGAGCGCTACGGCATCGCCTATCATGAGAAGACCCTGGGCCAGCTCTTCTGCGACGGCTCGTCGAGGCAGATTATCGATCTGCTGCTGAACGAGATGCGGCAAGCCGATGTGGAGCTTCGCCTGTCCACCTCCGTCGCGAGCGTGGAGAAGGCGCCGGAAGGATTTTCGCTGCGGCTCTCGCAGGGCGCGGTGCAGTGCCGATCCGTCGTGGTGGCGACAGGCGGAAAATCCATTCCGAAGATGGGCGCCACCGGCTTCGGTTACGATCTCGCGCAGCAATTCGGCTTGAAGATCGTCGAGACAAGGCCGGCGCTTGTTCCGCTCACGCTGGAACCGACCATGCTGGAACGCCTCACGCCCCTAGCGGGCGTGTCGGTCGATGCGGTGGCGAGCTGCCGGAAGACGAGTTTTGCAGAGGCGATGCTCTTCACCCATCGCGGCTTGAGCGGCCCCGCGATCCTGCAGATCTCCTCCTATTGGTGCGAAGGCGACGAGATCGTGCTCTCCATGTTGCCGGGCGTGAATCTCTTCGAGGAACTACGCGCCGCCCGCGCGCAGAACGGGCGGCAGGCACTCCAGACGGCTCTGTCCGCCTTCCTGCCCAAGCGTCTGGCGCAACTGATCGCTGAGACGGAGAAGGGGCCAGCCAATCTCGCCGATTATTCCGACAAGAGGCTTCATGCCATCGACGAAGCCGTGAACCGCTGGCGCTTCAAGCCGGCCGGGTCAGAGGGCTATCGCACGGCGGAAGTAACGCTCGGCGGCGTCGACACTCGCGAACTCGACTCCCGGACGATGGAGGCCAAGGCAGTGCCCGGCCTCTACTTCATCGGCGAGGTGGTGGATGTCACCGGCTGGCTCGGTGGATACAACTTTCAGTGGGCTTGGTCGTCCGGCTGGTGTGCCGGACAGGCGGTCTGACAGCGCCAGCAACAGCGCGATTTTACCGCTTCATAAGGACCGCGCTTCCAGGGAGGCCTGTGCGCCAGGACACTGGCGCGAGCCGTTGCGGAGAGATTCAATCTTAAGGATATTGAATTCTTCAATTATTGTAACAATATTTAGTTTCAATAATAGGATCCGTTAAGGACATGCTCAACCAAAGGGGGCCTAGAGAAGGACTTAACATGAAGATTCTCTATATCCTGCCACTCCTGCTGGCATCGGGACTTTACGTAGCTGCAGAAGCGAATGCCGCCACACTCGACAACGGTCGTGGGCTTAACGGTCGAGGCCTGAATGGACGAGGCCTCAACGGACTCGCTCTCAACGGTACGGTCCATGAGAGTGCGGCCGCAGGCCAGGCGATCACCGTCATCCTGAAGGATGGCGAGCGTGTGACCCTTCAGTAAGCTTCAGTGGCGGACCCTTGCCTGAGAGGCAAGGGTCCAAGGCCGGTTCGCCATGTCGACATTTGCGAATGCCCTTGCTCTCGGGGGGCTGCTTTCCCTGGTCTTGCCTATCCCTGTTCAGGCCCTGAACGGCCGTCTGGAGGCGGATCGGGGCGAATTCCGGCTGCGGCTCGATGACGGGCGCGTGCTCGAGCGGCAAGCCCTGATTGGCACCCGTGTCGTCATTCGGAGCGGCACACAGGACGTGACGCTGCTGATTGACGCGGTCGAGGAAGAGAACTCAACGTCTGGCAAAACGATCGTGCTCTACCGGCTTCTCATCGACAGCCCAGAAGGGCGGAGATGGCACGACGCATGCGAACCCGATACGCGCGGAAGGCGGTTGGGCCTGCCTCTGCTGAAGGAAACCGGAATCGCCATCACCTGTACGGGTGGAGCGGAAGGCAAATGCATCCTCATGGGTTACCGGCCTTGGGAGGCTAGTGCCAATGTACCGATGCGCGACCTTCATGCCGCCTGCATTCATCTGGTGCGCGCCGATTATGGCGGCGACGATCATGCGACGACCCGTGATGGCACAGTGATCGATGTCTATGACCGGTTCGGCATCCAGAAACCTGAGATCACCGATCCCATGCCTTTCGAGGCCGCCTGGGGAAAGCACGGCGCGGTCTGCGTTGCTCATCCGCGCATCGCGCAGAATGTGACGCTGGACGACTTGGCGAAAGCCTATCCGCGGCTTCGCGACTCGCTCGGATCTGAAGCCTGTACAGAGGAAGCCATGCGTGGGCATCCCGAGGTCCTTCTGTTCAACCGTTCGGCTCCGACTGCGCCCTGAAGGGCCACTCCTGTGCCTCCCGCCACGGGTGTGATATGTTTTCAAGCCCAAGGTCTCATCATGGGGAGGGATTCATGCAATCGAGCATGGTCCTCATCTGGATCGGCGCACTGCTTATCGTGGCAGGGATCGTGCTCGCGGCTGGTCAGGTCCTCTGGAAGGGACGCCTGAGCGAGCCGCATCGCATGGGCCCGATGGGTTCCGGCACAACGCTGGAACCACGGGAGAGAGTGCGCGCCCTGCATCCTAAACACCATTGGCCCAGCATTCTCCTGGTCGCACTGGGCATCATCCTCATGCTGGCTGAAACGGCGGTCTGACAGGCGCGAGGATTGTTTCCAAACCGCCTCGCAGCAGCCCGAAAGTGGTAGAGCGGGGAGATTTTCGCCCTCGGGCGCTTGCGTATGGCCGCGGTTCGGGCAACGATCCGCGCATGAAGCCGCTCTCGATCCTCTTGGCTGCCGGCCTTCTCCTGATGCCTGCTTCGGTCGGCGCCTCTCCCATGCTGCTTGTGGACGCGTCCTCCGGCGAAATTCTCGCCGCTCAAGAAGCAACCCGCTCCTGGCATCCGGCATCGCTCACCAAGATGATGACGACGCATCTGGCGCTTATGGCTGTCAGGTCGGGCCGTGTCAGCATGGACACGTCCATTGTCCTGAGCCCGAAGGCGGCCGCTCAGGCTCCGACGAAGCTCGGCGTGCCGCCGGGCACCTCTCTCCGGCTGGAGGATGCGCTCACCGTTATCATGGTCAAGAGCGCCAACGACGTATCAGTTGCGATTGCGGAGGCCATCGGGGGCAGCGAGGAGGCCTTCGTCGCTGCGATGAACGCTGAGGCGAGACGCCTCGGAATGACCGGGACCTGGTTCGTCAATCCGACCGGTCTGCATGATGACCGGCAGGTGACCAATGCACGGGACATGGCTGTGCTCATGCTAGTGCTCTTGAGCTATCATGCCGATTACATGGATCTTCTCAGGACGCCGTCCATAACGGTCAACGGTCGGTTGCTCAAGAACACCAACAAGCTGGTCGAGGATTACGCTGGCCTCGAGGCTTCGAAGACCGGCTATGTCTGTGCCTCCGGCTTCAATGTTGCCGTCTCGGCCCTTCGCGGGAACCGACGGGTCATCGGTGTGGTCCTCGGATCGCCCAGCGCGGCGACCCGGACATTGGTCATGCGCGAGCTTCTCAACACCGGTCTGGCCGAGGGGAAAAGCCCTGTTGGCAATCTGCGCACGACGAAGGCCGCAGCACCTGCGCCTGCTGCGGACCTGCGTCGTCTCAAATGCGGCCGACAGGATCCGGCACGATTGGAGGCCAAGGCCGCTGGAAGCGTTGCGAAGCGGACGGAGGTTCAGCCGCTTCAACGATGACGAAGAGCAAGACTCGAACTTCCAGCCACGCTTCGGCACATGCATGCGCAAGACAGATCATCCGGTCGCTACAATCGTAGCCGGAATTCACGGATGCCGCGCGATCGCCAGATCCTGAACAGGCAAGTCACATGTTCAAGCGAATGCTGAACCTGTCAGCAAGCAACGGCTCCCTGTTGGCGTCAGGCCGTCAACGGCAATACAGGTTGCCGTAAGCATCCCGATAGGTGCCATAGGGGCATTGGGTGCGCGGGGCGGTTGCCGCGCCGACGATCGCGCCGCCGGCCGCACCGACGGCCGCTCCGGCCAAGGCTCCGCTCGCCCGTCCCGTTGCCGCGCCGCCGACGGCAGCACCGGCGAGACCGCCAACAGCGGCGCCGCCAACTGCGCGTTCTCCTGGCGTGGTGCAGGCGGTGGCGGAAAGCATGAGCGCACCCGCCGCGATGGCTGTCATGATTGTCCTCATTGCACTTTCCCTCCTGAGTTCCGGCTCTCGATCCGGTGACGGAATAAGCTCGGATATAGCCTCACCCGACATTCCGAATTTGGCTATTCGGGAAATCCCTGGATTCTCGTGGTGCAAAGCCTGACCTAAGGCTGCTGCAACGTCGCCCTCCCAGGAGGTCTCCCCCACAATGGCCAAGAATTCATGGCTGCCGCGAATGATGCTACGAAGCATATCAAGGCGGAATTTTCAGCCTTACCTCATGATAATCCTGATCCCGCCTCGGGGTTGCACCTGATGGACGTGTCAGGAACTCGCACTACTCTCCGGAGGCTGGCGCTACGGAGGAGGCATCTCATGGCCGAACTGGTGGTCGTTGGATTCGACAACCCAAACGATGCGGACCGCGTTCTGACCGAGCTGACGCGTATGCAAAAGGAATATCTCATCGATCTGGAAGATGCTGTCGTTGCGATCCGGGGATCAGACGGCGCCGTGCGCATCAAGCAGAGCACGAATCTCGTGAAACTCGGGGCAACCTCCGGCGGCCTGTCCGGTGCGCTGTGGGGCAGCCTCATCGGATTGCTGTTCCTCAATCCGCTCGCCGGTCTTGCCATCGGTGGCGCGGTCGGCGCAGGCTCGGGAGCCTTGTCGGGCAGCATGATCGACTACGGCATCAACGACGACTTCATCAAATCCATTGGTGACACCCTCCAGCCCGACACATCCGCCCTGTTCCTGCTGATCCGGAAATCGCAGCCCGAGAAGGTGCTGGCTGAGCTTTCAGGATTCAAGGGGCGTATCATTCGCTCTTCGCTGTCGCCGGAACAGGAGGCCAAGCTTCAGGCCGCCCTGTCGAAGGCGCACGCGCCGAGTCCGAGTGAAGGTGTGGCGGCTGCGGGCTCGATGGCGGCAGGGGCACCGTAGACAGATCCGGAAGATTAAAGCGATACGAACATGCACTTTCCGCGCTCCTGCCAGTGCATCGGAAAGATGGAGGCGGGCTGTCTTCCGCCTCCCTCCATTTCACTTGCATGAGCGTTCTCAAGCCCATCATGTTTGCGCTCCCCTGTGCTTGGAGTAGCATGGCTTACGGTCCTTATTGTCCGCAGGCATCGAACGTAGTCCGGGCAATCAGGAATCGACGCGAGGGTTGAGGCGGAGGGAGGGCGCGATGGCCATATCGTTGGATGCAGCGGCGGAAGTGTTCCGTGAGGCTATGCGGGATGCCGTCAAGCGCTATTCGCTGTGGTATCTCGTTGAGGGGTTGCTTCTCGTTGCCGCCGGCTTCCTTGCGATTATCTATCCGATTTTCTCGTCGACAGCGGTTGTCGTTCTGCTCGGCTGGCTGTTGGTGATCAGCGGCCTGCTACAGGGGCTCAGTCTCATTAGTGCACGGCATGTGCCGCATTTCTGGCTGCAGCTGATCTCCATCTGCCTTGCCATGCTGATCGGCTTCCTGTTCCTACGCGATCCGGCACAGGGAATGGCGACGATCACGCTCCTCCTCATCGTCTTCTTCATGATGGAGGGTATTTCCAAGGTTGTGTTCGCATTGACGATCCGGCCATTCCCCCATTGGGGATGGGTACTGGCAAGCGGCTTGGTCGGTATCGTGCTTTCCCTTATCCTCTGGGTCAATCTGCCGGTGACGTCAGTCTGGCTTTTAGGATTTCTGCTTGGGTTAAATCTGATCAGCGTCGGCTCGGCGATTGGCTATCTCGCTTGGCAGGTGCGGACGAGCTGATGGCGGATCATAGGCGAGCCGATCAGAACCGCCAGATCAACGGCACCAGGAAGACCGCCACGACGAAGAACCAGATGAGCAGTGGCAGCCCCAGCTTCCAGTAATCGCCGAACGCATAGCCTCCCGGCCCCATGACCATCAGGTTCGTCGGGGTTGCGATGGGGGTCAGGAAGGCACCGGCCGCGGCCACGGCGGTGCTCATGAGAACGGGACGAGGCGAGATGCCCATGCTTGTCGCGGCTGCAACTCCGATGGGAATAACGATCAGCGCGGTCGCTGTATTGCTGATGAGCTGTCCCATGATGGCAGTCAGCACGAAAAGGCCAGCGAGCAGGGCCAAGGGGCCAGCATTGCCGATCATGGAGACGAGGCCCTCGGCCATGAACTGGGCTGCTCCCGTCTCCACCATCGCGATCGACAACGGCATCAGCGCGCCAACCAGGATCACCGTCGTCCAGTCGATGGCGCGATAGGATTGCTCGACAGTCAGGATCCGCGAAAGGATGATGGCGCCGGCAGCGAGAAGGCCCGCGACGGCGGGCGGTATGAAGCCGGTTGCGAGCAGTATGACCATGCCGAACAGGATAGCGATGGCCTGGTAGGCCCCAGGTCCAAGGGGCACGGCTTGGCGCCGCACCAGTTCGGGCGAGTTCACCACCAGCACGTCCGGATCGCTGAGATGGACGTCGAGAGCCTTCCAGGTGCCCTGAAGCAGCATCGTGTCACCGGCATGGAGGGTGATGCCGCCACGACCGGGATTTGGCTTTCCAGTGTCGATTTCGGCTCCCGCGCGCTGCACGGCGAGAACGATGAGATCGCCACTGTCGGTGACCATGCCCGGAAACACGGTGTGACCGATGAGGCCCGAGCGTGGCGGAATCACCACTTCCGCGAGGCCGGACTGGCGGTTGAACAAGGTCTCTTCACCCTGGCCCACGGTCAACTCATCGCGAAACGAGAGATGCATCTGCGCAGCGAGGGCCGCGGCGGCTTCGGCATTCCCACGCACGAGCATATGGTCTCCTTCCCTCACGGGTCGGCGAAGCGGAGCGGCGCTCTCCCCGTCCTGGACGGCGACGAGTTGCATACCGGAAAAGGCCGAGAGATCGATGTCCGACTGAGAGAGGCCGACAAAAGGCGAGGTTGCGCGCACGCGCATTTGGAGGATGCCGTCAGCGAGACCGTATTGCTCGACCAGCGTCTTGGCATGACGGCTGAGATCGGCCGGCATCTTGGCGCCGTTGCGCTGGGGCAGAAGCCGTTCGCCGAAGAGGATGATGATGGCCATCGTGCCGGCGAGCAGAGGAACGCCGACGAGGGCGAATTCGAAAAAACCGAATTCACCGACGCCAGCCTCGAGCGCCGCCTCCGAGACGAGGACGTTCACCGGCGTGCCGGTCAGCGCGAGCATCGATCCCGCATGGGCGGAGAAAACGAGCGGCATCAGGAGCTGCGACGATTTCCGTTTGAGGCGCACCGCCATGACGACCACGACCGGCAGCAGCGCGGCAACCGCGCCGTTGACGCTGATCAAGGCGGTCAGCACGGCGACGAGGCTCATGGTGAGAAGGAGGAGGCGCGTCCGGCTCTCGCTGCCGGCGCCGCGGATCAGAAGCTGGCCCGCCCAGGCCGTGACCCCCGTCGTCTCGAGGCCCGCGCTGACAATGAAGAGGCAGGCGATGAAGATGACGGCGGGATCGCCGAAACCGCCCAGTGCCTGCCCCAGAGTGAGAACCTGCGTCACCCACAGCGCCAACGCTGTCGCCATGGCGACGATGACGACCGGCAGCTTGTTCCAGATGAACAGGACGACGGCGGCGGCGATGATGATGGCGATATACGCTAAGGGACTCAATCGCTCATCTCCTCATTAGGCCGTCCGGAGGTACCGCTGGAAAACACGAAACGGATATGACGCCGAAGCATGGGCCGACGATTCATGTCTGGAGCGATTGGAGCGATGTCGACACTCACTAGTCCTCGATCGTGGCCAGCAGCAGCGCGAGGCGACATCCCGTCGCGAATTCCGGCAGGTTCACGTATTCATTGATGGTATGAATCTCTGCCTGGCCGGCGCCGATGGTGACGGTGGGGACACCGTGCTTGTCGAGCCAATTGGCATCGAGACCACCATTCGAGAACAGGTAGTTGGGCTTGAGACCGAGCATGGTCATCGCCTTGGTGGCGCGCCGCACCACGGGGGCGCTCTCATCCAGATTGAACGGCGGATAGGACGGCTTGTGCGTGAAAGCCACCCCGGCCATGTCGCCCTCATGGTCCTTCACCGCTTCCCGGGCCTTCTGAAAGGCCCCTTCGAATCCTTTCGCGATGGCCGTGGCAAAGGCAGATGTCGGGCTTCTGGCCTCTCCCTTGATGTAAACGTAGTCGGTCACGACATTCGTCGCGTCGCCTGCGGCCTTGCCATCCTTGCCGCCGAAGATTCCGACATTGCTCGTCCCCTTGCCGTCGGTCTTCACCACCTTGCCGAACCACCCTTCGCGCTTCGCCTCGGTCAGGGCGACGGCGCCGACCAGCGTCGCGGAGATGCCCTTTTCGGGCGCCACACCCGCATGCGAGGCCTTGCCTTTGATCTCGACCTCCCAGTTCTCCTGGCCGACCGCACCGACGATCAGGTCGTTCGGATCCTGGCCGTCGACGTTGATGCACATCACCGCGCCGCCGAGATCCTTGGGATCGAGCTCGCGCGCACCGTGCAGGCCGCTTTCCTCACGCACCGTGAAGAGCAGCGTAATCGGCGGGTGCGGTAGGTTGTGCTTCAGGAGCGTCTCAGCAAGGACGACGAGGATCGCACATCCGGTGCGGTTGTCGCCACCGAGAGCGGTGGTGCCGTCTGAGACGATGCGGTCGCCTTCACGCCGTGGCTTGGCACCGGCGCAGAGAGGAACCGTGTCGAGATGGGTCGAAAACAGCAGGCGCGGGCCGGGCCGGGTTCCAGGCAGATCGACGATCAGGTTTCCCGTTTCCGTCGGGACGGGAATGCGCTTGTTGACTTCATCGAAGCGGATCGCAGAAGCCGGCACGCCTGCCTTCTTGAGCGCATCGGAGACGGCCGCAGCGATCTTGGCTTCCTGCCCGGTCACGCCTTCAACGGACAGAAACCGCATCAGGTGATCTTCCGCGGCGGCGATATCGAGGGGAATTGCAGAGCTGCTCATCGTCTCATTCCGTTGCTTGCGGTTGCCTCATCCCGGCATGGGGCGGACGACCTTTGGCATCAGCTCACAGCCCCCAGGGGAGCCCAAGCATCTGCCAGATGGCGAAGAGGGCGGTCCAGAGAATGAAGATCCACACGACGTAGGGGAGCATCAGCGACACGACGGTGCCGACGCCCGCGGACCGGTCGTATTTCTGTGCGAACCCGACAACGAGAGCGAAATAGGCGTTCAGAGGCGTGATCGCATTCATCGGCGAGTCACCGACGCGATAGGCTGCGAGGACCGCCTCCGGCTCGACCCCGAGCTTCATCAGCAACGGCACGAAGACTGGGGCGAAAATCGCCCATTTGGCAATTGCGCCGGTCAGCAGCAGGTCGATGATCGCGACAACGACGATGAAGCCGAGCAGCAGCGGCAGCGCGCCGATATTGGCTGCCTGCAAAGCACCCGACAGGCTGAGTGCCATCACTGTGCCCATGTTGGTATAGGTGAAATAGGCGACGAACTGGCTCAGGACGAAGAACAGGAAGATCGTGCCGCCGAGACTCTTGATCGACTTCTCGATCGCTGCGATCACCTCGGTCAGTGTCCTGAGAGTGCCGGCCCCGATACCGTAGGCCCAGCCCGTGACCAGGAACATCAGCATGATCAGCGCAATCAGCCCGTTCATGAAGGGCGAGTTGCCGATGAGCTCACTGGTCTCGGGATTCCGTAACGGTGCACCCGAGGGGAGGGTCAGGAGGCAGAAGACCGCGATCAGCCCGAGCATCCCAATGCCGGCGAAACGCAGGCCGCGCGACTCCTGCTCTGAAAGTTCGGCGCTCTGCTCCGTCGTGGTTCCTTCTGCTGCCAGATTCGGATCGTATGTCCCCAGGCGCGGCGCGATCATGCGGTCGGTAATGAAGGCGATGATAACGGTGAGGAACAGCACTGAGGCGATTGAGAACCATAGATTCGAGGCGAGGCCGATGGAGCGGTTGGGATCGACAAGATGGGCCGCGTCATTGGTGAATTCGACGAGAACGGCGTCGAGAGGCTTGATCAGCATGTTGACGGTAAAAGCGGCTGCCACGGCAGCGAAACCAAGCGCGAGGCCGGCTAGAGGATGCCGTCCGACGGCCAGATAGGCGATGCCTGCGAGCGGAATCAGGACCAGATAGCCAGCGTCGGCCGCGATGCTGGAGAGGATTCCGACGAAGGATAGAATATAAGTCAGCGCCCAGTCCGGCGATACGATGACGAGCTTGCGGATCAGCGCGGTAACCAGACCGGACTCTTCTGCAACTCCGGCGCCGATCATGGCGACAATCATGAGCCCGACCGCAGTGAAGCTCATGAAGTTCGGGATCAGCGACGAGTACATGAAGCGGATGCCGTCCGTGGTCAGCAGACTGCGTATGCCCGTGGTAGCGGTCTCGACCTGATGCGTGTCCGGGTTGATGCGTTCGAAGGAGATGGCCGCTCCGAACAGGCTGAGCAGGGCCGAGAGCACGATGACGATGCCGATGAGGATCAGGAAAATGACCACGGGATGGGGAACCATGTTCCCCACGCGTTCGACACCGTCGAGAAACCGCTGCATGAAGGTTTTCGATGCCACTTCCGTGCTGCTCGTCATATCCAGCCCTTGAGCCGACAGAGCTCCGCTACAGGAGAAAGACACACAGCTGCTTTAACTGGCCGGATGCCCAGCAACAATCGGCACTGGTGAACCTACTTCAGTTGTCTTTCGCAAACGGCTTGGAATTCTAGAATGGGAACAAGGACCCTATAAGGAGAAGACACAGTCTCCCACGGGAAAAACCCTCATGCGGATCGTTAAGCGTGCGGATTATGGTCTCTTTTCTATGTCTTGACAAGGAATTAATCTTGAGTTGCTGATGGGATCAGGTCGTCTTCCGACCTGCGATCGAGAGCCAGGACCTATCATTCTTTGAAGTCGACGCAGAGCCGATGGCGACAGATGGCAACGGATCGAGCCGCTGTTCTCAGATGCCAAAGCAACCGGGAGAGACGACGTGGATCGGCCTCAAGCTCCCTTGGAAGAAGCGCATCGCGTACCCTCTGACTTTGGCCTGACGCATTGGGCTTTGATCACGCTCGTGATCCTGGCTTTTCTTGGCGCGATCTATGTCGCCGAGGGGGTGATCGCTCCGGTTGCCTTCGCGCTGTTCCTGATCGCCATCGTCTGGCCGCTGCAATTCCGTCTCCAGACCTATGTTCCTCGCCTTATCGCCCTGGCGATCAGTGTTCTGATGCTCGTGGTGGCGTTCAGCGGTTTTGCCTGGCTCACCGTATGGGCCTTCGGTCGCGTCGGGCGTTGGATCCTCATCAACATGAGCCGGTTCCAGGCGCTATACAATCAATTGGCGCTCTGGCTCGAGGAGCAGGGGATTGCTGTAGCGAGCCTCTGGGCTGATCACTTTAACATCAGCTGGATCGTAGGCCTTATGCAGAAGCTCACCGGCCAAGTGAACACGACCTTGAGTTTCTGGCTCGTCGTTCTCGTTTACGTCATCCTCGGATTGCTCGAGGTGGAGGGAACAGCCAGGAAGATCGAGACTCTGCCGAACCACCGTGTCACGCGGGTCTTGCTCGCTGGAAGCAAGGAGACGGCGGTGAAGATCAGGCACTACATGGTGGTGCGAACCCTGATGAGCATTCTCACCGGCGCGCTCGTCTGGGCCTTCGCCGTGGTCTTCGGCCTGCCGCTGGCGCAGGAATGGGGCGTCATTGCCTTCACATTAAACTATATCCCCTTCATCGGCCCCTTCATCGCGACCCTGTTTCCAACCCTGCTTGCGATGGTCCAATTCGACACGTGGCAGGCGGTCATCGTGGTTTTCGCCTGCCTGAATGTGATTCAGTTCGTGGTTGGAAGCTATATCGAGCCGCGACTGTCCGGCAGTGTGCTCGCCATGTCGCCCTTTGTCGTGCTGTTCTCGATCTTTCTCTGGACGTTCCTATGGGGCTTGCCGGGAACCTTTATCGGTCTCCCGATCACGATTGCCGTTCTCACCTTCTGTGCGCAGGATCCAGCGACGCGATGGGTGGCGATCCAGCTCGGTCCACCGGAGGAGAAGGACCAGCCGGCTCCTGACCATTCTCATCCGGAAGGTTGACCTTCACGCGCTCGGGTGCCGCGAGCTTCAACTCGCCGCCACCGACCGCGAGGGTATGAACGAAGAAGGAAACGCTGCCATTCTGTACCGGGTTCATCACGGGAGAGGAGGCGGAGACGATCCGAACGCCTCCGCATTGCCCGATCCATTCGGTGTGCCGGTGGCCGTGGAACACCACCAGCCTTTCGGCGAAGGGACGGAGCTGCCTGACGAACCAGGAGCCGTTGATGAGAGCCGTCCCAACGCGCTCTGAGAATGCCTTCGCCGGCGTCGGATATTCCACGAGATGGTGATGGAGTGCGACAATCCAGCCGGCACGCGGATATCGCTCCATCGCGGAGATAAGATCCTGCGCCTGAAGCACGGATATGATGCCAAGGGCATTCGTGAAGGAAAAATGCGCCTCGGCGTTCGAGTTGAGAAGCACCACGCCGATCCCATCATCTGTCCTCGGTGGAAGGATCAGGGGGAACACATCATCCCAGATCTGGGCCAGTCGTAGAGATTGGCGGATTCCTCCTGTATCGGCAAAGGCCTCGATGTCATCTCTGTAGGGCGCCAGCCTTTCCGTGAGCGTGGGGCCGAGGCGTCCAGCTTCGGAATCGAAGCAGAAGATTCTGTCTCCATGCAGAGCCTCGATGGCGGAGAGGGTGCGCAATTGGCGAAGGCGTTTCCCGGGACTTGTCGGCAGCTCGAGTCGGGCGGGATTGGCGCGGTCGACGACATTTACATCATGGTTTCCGGGAAGGATCAGTGTGCGCTCGGCAAGTCCAGGATAAACCGCGACGATGTCCATGAACTCCGCCCATTCCGCCGACCGGCCGGCATCCGTCATGTCGCCGGTGATCAAGACAAGGTCCAGAGGATGTTCTGTGTGCAATGCCTCCAGCCGATCGAAGACACGGCGCATTCTCTCGTTGCCCTGAGGTCCTATCCGGCCGCTTTCGATCCGGAAGCCGTATTGCTCTCCAACTGCATGGAGATCGGACAGATGTGCGACGCGCCAGGATCGAGCCTCCGATGGCATATCGGAAAAGACCATGAGATCGGCTGGCCGTCCCAGCGCAGCATCGGCAATCGCCCACACCAGGGCAGCTCCCATGACATAGCATCCGACGATGACCACGGCATTGGCGAGGGCAGGGACGATCAGCTGGTGCGGTGTCAGGACGTCTCCCGCTTCACCGACCCAGCGCGACGCGGGCCATGCAAGGGTGATGAACCAAAAGGACAAGGCGCTCACCAGGATGCCGCCCCCGACTGCCGCGATGGCATAAAGATGTGTGTGCCGACGGGGCCTGAGATCCGGACCGAGCTTGCCGATGATGTGCCGCAACCCTTCCCGAAACAGCGCGTAGATGGGCTGAACGGCCAGTGCATTGAGGGACCAGAAGCTCTGTTCGGCCGCGCGCAACACAGGCTTGCCGCCGATCCACGCCAGAATGAGGAGGCCACCGAGGATCAGCAGGGACCAGAAGCCCGCCAACGCAGTCGCGACCTGCGCAGATATTGTGGTCGCCCAGCCCAGAATGACCAACGGCGCAAGCCCGAGGAGGATGGCAGGAAGACCGATCAACATGATCCAGGCGAGAAAGAGCTTCGGAAGGCTGATTTCCGCGAGAAGCCGTCCGCCGATGGCAACAAGGGATCGGCTCTTGGTGCTCGCGATGTCATCCTCAGCATCGCCAAGGCGCGGATCGATCAGCATGGGCTTCCACAGATGCGTTCGTGGCACTGGAGTCGGCTCCTGCATATTCTTCCACCTGCCAAGCGCTGCCGCGGCGATCCGAACTACCGCGAGATCAAGTGCGCATTCCCGTTCCCTTAAGAGTTGAAACGGCATAGAGTGGCATGCGCTCACTCAATCCCTTGAGTGCAAAATCACCTCTTTCCTCTAGCGGCAGATCGGATCCGGCGACAAGATCACGTACCGTCCGCGAGACCAGAACGTTGCCGCCATCTGCCTGGGAGGCGATCCGGGCCGCGATGTGAACCGCAATGCCGCCGATGTCGTCGCCCTTCATCTCGATCTCGCCGGTATGGACGCCACATCGGACATTTAGGCTCAAGGGATACAGCGCATCGATGATCGCGCTCGCACATCGCACGGCGCGAGCGGGACCGTTGAAGGTCGCCGCTTCTGGCGTAGTGCGTGTCGACCGGCATGTCCTGGCTCCGAAACTGGCTGTCCAACGCGATCGTCGGAAGCAGGGGCATTCAGGTGGAGTCCGATGCTCCAGAGCAGAGACAAATGCTCTGCTCCGTGTCGCGTCATGTCAAATCGAAAAGCCTGAGAAACAAGATCATCCAGGATAAGCAATAATGTTCCATCGTCCCCCGGCGCGCTTGATGGGGTGGCGAATGGGGATGGCTGTCTTCTTCAAGCCGCCGACGATCTGCTGGGTGGGAGGGATTCCAGCGCGCCCGCCTCGTCGATGCGCCGCACGAGATCGTCCACTTCCTCTTCCGTCTGATAGATGCCGAAGCCGAGGCGCAGGCGTTGGCCGCGCACGTCGGTCACGGCGCGCAATTCCGCGAGGTCGCGATAGATCGCCTGCGCCTCCGGCGTTTGGAAGGTGAGGAAATTACCGCGCCGCATCTCGTCGGCCGGCACCACGAGCGAGGCGTGGTCGAACAGGGCTGAATCGCCGACGCGACGCAGGAAGTGCTGCTGCAGCGCCTTGGCGTGTGCATGAATGATGCCCGGCGTGATGCCCTCGTCCGCGAGCCAGCGCATCACTGCGTTGAAGCGATAGAGACCCGAGGGATCGAAAGTCGCGCCCATGAAACGCCAGGCGTCGTCGCTGTAGCCGACCTGTCCGTTCTGCGCATTGGTGAGGTTGCCGAAGGCCGCGTACCAGCCGGTGTCTCGCGGGCGCAGGCCCCATCCAGGCGGGCAGTGCATGAAGCATGCTCCTTCGCCTGCCATCGCATATTTGTAGCCGCCGGCGATGTAGAATACGCGTTCCGCAATGCTGCCGAGGTCCGTCGGTCGCGCCATGAAACCGTGATAACCGTCGATCACGATCATCGCGCCATCGCAGGCGCATTCCGCAAGCCGGCGCCCGTCCGGTGCGAACCCTGAATTGAAGAAGACCTGGCTGACGAAAACGAGATCATAGCCCTCCTGCGCAGCCGTGAAGAAGCGGTCCTCGAAAGTTGTGAAGGGTTCGGAGGGCACGCGCGTGACGTCAACGATTCGTTCTTCCTCCAAACGCGCAATCTGGCGCGTGAAGGAATGGAATTCTCCGTCCGAAGTGAGAATGCGGATTGGGCGATCCGCGGGGAAGCATGAGAGAATGCGCTTCAGGAATTCATGGGTGTTCGGCGCAACCGCGATAGTCGAGGGGGTGGGCAGATTGAGGTGCCCGGCCACATGGCCGCGAAACTCTTCCAAAACAGGACCTAGAACATGCTCCCATTTGTCGTCGATGAGACGGGCGGCGTCGTCCCAGGCCTGGAGCTGCGCGTCTCGCGTCACATCCGGCCAGGGATGATGGCTGTGGGCTGCAAAGTGTAGGCGGTCCGGCTCGGTGTTGAGGAAGCGGGAGAAATGCGAGCGAAGATCAAGCATAGCGCATCTGCTCCATCAAAGCTTGCCGCGCACGGACCAGAGTTCGGGAAAGAAGTAGCGCTCGAGCGCCTTGCGCAGATAGGTCACACCGGAACTGCCGCCTGTGCCGCTGCGCATGCCGATGATGCGCTCCACCGTCTTCATGTGCCGAAAGCGCCATTGCTGGAAAGCATCCTCGAGATCGACGAGTTCCTCGGCGAGTTCGTAGAGATCGAAATGCTCGCCCGCATGGCGGTAGATTTCTTCCCAGATGGCTTCGACGCCTGGATGGGCTGTGTAAGGCTGCGTCACGTCGCGGTCGAGGACCTCAGCAGGGATCGCATAGCCGCGTCGTGCTAGGAGGCGTAAGGACTCGTCATAGAGGCTCGGCGAGCGATAGGCCGCATCGAGCTGCTCCGCAAGGTCGCTCCGGTGGCGGTGTGGCGCCATCTTGATCGGGTCTTTGGCACCGAGCTTGAACTCCACGAGGCGGTATTGCCAGGACTGGAAGCCGGAGGATTTGCCGAGCGCCGGCCGGAAGCTCAGGTAATCGGAGGGTGTCATGGTCGAGAGCACTGTCCAGGCCTGAATCAGCTGCTCCTGAATCCGGTTGATGCGCGCGGTGCATTTGAAGGCGGGCTGCAGTTCATCGGCCCGGATATGGGCTAGCGCTGTATCGAGCTCCCGGTTCAGGAGCTTCAGCCAGAGCTCCATCACCTGATGGATGGTGATGAAGAGGAGTTCGTCGTGCTCGGCCGTCAGGGGAATCTGCGCGGAGAGGAGTGTGTCGAGCCGGAGATAGTCCCCATAGCTCATGCCTTCTGAAAAATCGGTGTGAATCCCGTCTGTCGCTGCGGACAAATCCATCTCCCTGATCTGCCTCCGCTTCCTCGCGGATTGTCGTGTTATTACCTTGGTCACCCTAGAAGAGTTCAACGAAAGTAGGACATCCCGAGAGGCTTGTCACGTCAGGTAAGCCGGATTTGGCTTTCGCATTCCAAGAGGGTAGGTTGCCGCCCCATATGACCCGTCCTGGAGACACTTTCGCATGAACGACGCGCTTCCCGACCGCCTGTCCTCGAACCCGAACAGCCCCTATTACAACGAGGAGTTGCTCGCAAAAGGGGTGGGTATCCGTTTCAACGGGGCCGAGAAGACCAACGTAGACGAGTATTGTGTCAGCGAGGGATGGATCCGCGTGACCGCGGGCAATGCCAAGGATCGCTTCGGCAATCCCATGACCATCAAGCTCAAGGGCAAGGTCGAGCCTTTTCTGCAGATCAAGGAATAATCTCTTATGGTCTGATAGAGGACTGGACGCGCAGACGAGCGCGGGCCAAGATCCAAGATGAGCTTGTCAATCGGGGAGGGGTCCTCGGGAAAGGCTTGTCCTAGATGGCCGGTGGCTGGCGGCGAACGATACTGGTGATGGCAGGCTGGCTCCTCACTGGGCCGGCCCTGGCCCATAGCTGGTATCCGACCTGGTGCTGCGACGATCATGATTGCCGCGAGCTGATCGAGGCCATGGGCGAAACCGTGACCGAGACGGCGGAAGGCTGGAGGCTCTGGGACGGGCGCCTCATCGGGCGAGACTACGCCAAGATGTCTCCGGATACGAAATTCCACATCTGCGAGGAGCCAACGACGAGGGCGATCATCTGCTTCTTCGCTCCACAGGGATCGTCGTGACGTCTTTGGCCGGAGAGACCGAATCTTCCAAAAAAGAAAGCGCCCGCTTTTCAGGGGCGCTTAAGGTCCGACCCGTAGGGGCAAATATGAAGGTCGGTGGCCCTATCTATTTGTGGAGTAATTTGGCCAAATTGTGACGGTTCGTGACGCCAATGAGGCGTGTCAATAGAATAGCCGCGATATTCTGACGCCACTGAAGAGTTAATTGCAAACTATTGGGGCTTGATACGGCGTAATATATGATTTATGTCGAGCCAGCCGTAGGGGCAAATACGGTTTTAAGGGTCGCGAACACGGTCGTTTAATGACTGGGCGCGGCCCTTTTCTCTATATGGCTATCTTTTCTCTTTATTGCTAGCGTCGACTACCTCTGAGAATAAGATCCGTTACTTGGCCTTGCTGCGCACCGCTTGCAGCCGCTCCATCGTCGCCTTGATCTCTTCCGCTGCTTTCAGCCCACGGATGCCGATCACCCCGCGATCGATGCTCCGCCCGTTCTCGTCCTTCCGTCCGTTGAAGAAGACGTCCCGTTGCTCTTTGGACATCTTGAGAACGGTGCGCGCCTCCGTCTCGATCCGCCATTCCTCGGACCAGGTGCTGATGGATTGGCCAGTGAATTCGGAGGTGGCTTTGGTGTCGCGGGAATAGGTCATGACGATGCTTATGACACGCAGCAATGAACAAAGGCTTTCGTCCCGGCCACCGATCATCGCGTCAATGCATGAACCTTTGCGACCGGCTCATTCCGTCAGACCCGAAAGCACCTGGTGCGCCGCCTTTACCCGCGCCTCGTTCGGATAGCCCTTGTTCGCCAGCATAACGATGCCGATTTTCTTCTCGGGAATGAAGGCGACATAGGCTCCGAAGCCGCTGGTCGATCCGGTCTTGTTGATGATCACGTCTCGCCGCGGCGCCATGGGCGGATCGATCACGGTTGCCGGATGCACTTTCTGGTTCATCGTGTTGCCAGCGATGATCTGGTGCAGCGCAACCGGATAGGGATATTGCTCCCAGATGAGGTCCTGGATCAGTTCGCCTGAGCGGAAATATCCGATATGCGTCGCGTCGACGGCGCGGGCAATCTTCGTCGGCATGGAGCCGATGCCCATATTCACCTCGAGAAAGCGGATCATGTCGACGGCGTTCGACTTCACGCCATAGGCTTCATTCGCGAGCGGGGCTTGAGAGACGCGGATGGACTTGCCATCGCGGTTGTAACCCCAGGCATATGATTTCATCTCTGCTGCTGGAACGTCGATATAGGTTCGCCGCAAGCCGAGTTCGTGGAACAGGCGCTCCGCCAGGGTCTCGAAGCTTGCGCCTATCGCTCTTGCCGTGACGATGCCGAGAAGACCGATGCTCGGGTTGGCATAGCTGCGATAGGTGCCGGGAGCATCTTTCGGATTCCACTCACGATAATAGGCGATGAGCTGCTTCTGATCCTTCACGTTCCCAGGCAATTGGAGCGGGAAGCCGCCAGCGGTATGTGTCGCGAGATCGCGCAGCCGCACCTTGTCGAGGGCGCTTCCTTTAAACTCGGGCATGTGTCGGCTGACGGCATCGTTCAGCGACAGCTTGCCTTCGATCTCGGCATAGGTCGCCAAAGTCGCGGTAAAGGTCTTGCTGATCGACCCCAGCTCGAAGAGCGTATCGCGCGTGACCGGAACCTGTGGATTCTTTGATGCCAGGCCATATTCGATGAAATGACGTTGTCCGTCGATTGTCACGGCGACTGCCAGTCCGGGAATTCCATATTGGTCGATCACCGGCTTCATCGCTTCATCGACAGCCTGCCGCACCTTTGTGGCTTGGTCGGAACCTGCGGCGGATCCATGGGACATGCCGAAGGTGAAAGCGAGAAGAACGGCTGCAAGCCTGTGATGAAGTCGCGACAGCAAAAACATCTCCTTATCGGTTCAGGGACAGCCGATGATGGCCGTGGTTTCGCGAAAATACGTTATGCCCAGGGTATGGCATCAAGGGATGAAGAGATGCTTACATTTGCACGGGCGCGACAGTGAGGCCGATTGAGTGTTGCGATAGGCCCAGTTGTGAGTACATGCGTCCAGTGGTGTAGTGGCCAATGAAAGCGCCCGTTGGACTTGGAGTTCAACTCTTTCAACAAAGACCTGCCCATCCCGCCACAAAGTCTTTACTTTGCGACCAACATCTTGAAACTTCTCTCGAAACTCTCCTGGAGCCTGACAATGCGCTATGTGACAATCGCTTCGCTTCTGATCTTCGGCTTGACGACCCAAGCTGTGGGCCAAACCGGTCCTGCGCCGTCGAATGACGCCGTGACCGCGAGCCGAACTGAGATGCACGAACTGATTGAGGCAATGCAGGCGACGGCAAAAGCATCCCGCGAGAATGTCGACTATGCCCGCGTCGTCCCGGACCTTCTCTATCAGATCCTGACGAAACTCGATAAGATCGAGGACAAGCTCGACAAGGTCGAGACGACGCTGAAAGAGACCCAGGCGCCTGCTTCCAGGAAGCGCTAGGCTGGTTATGGACCGCTCCGATAGAGGCGCGGTCTTCTCGCGATCTTTCTCTCCACGCTCACGCGCGGCCGAGCGGGCCGTCGATGATCACGTGGGGGGATTGGCGCGAGCAATGCTCGATGCGGCCTTCGACCTTGTAGATGCTCTGCAGTAGGGTAGAGGTGATCACCGTATTCACCGGGCCGCAGGTGACCATGGTTCCGGAATCGATCACCATCACCCGGTCCGCCACGCGCAAAACCTGGTTGAGGTCGTGGATGGCGAGGACGACGCAGATTCCGCACTCCTTTGCGAGCGAACGGATCAAGGCTAGCACCTCCACCTGCCGGTGCAGGTCGAGTGCGCTCGTCGGCTCGTCTAGGAGCAGGATCTTGGGGTCGCGCACCAGCACCTGGGCGAGCGAAACCAGCTGCCGTTGACCACCGCTCAGCTCATGCAGGCCCTTGAAGGAAATGGCTTCGATCTGCAGGCTGTAGAGGACGTGATCGACCTCTTCGAGATCCTCGTCCGTCACCTTGCGGGCGGCGCCTTGCTTGCGAGCGAGAAGCACTGACTCATAGACGGTCAGCACCGTGTTCACCGAAGTGTCCTGCGGCATGTAACAGACATGGCTCGGGCCGGGTCGGAGTGCTGCGTCATCGATGCGGATGATTCCGGGACCGTCGAGCAGGCCTGCGATGCGCCGGAACAGGCTCGACTTGCCGGCGGCGTTCGGCCCGATCACGGCCGTGACCTCGCCGCCCTTCAGCACCGGCGTGGTGACGCCGGAGAGAACCTCCTGCTTGCCGTAGCGAACGCCGACATCGGTGAGTTGCAGGGTCGCTACCATGAGCGCCTCCGGCTGGACATGATCAGGCTGAAGAGGAACGGCACGCCCACGAGGGCCGTGATGATACCGATGGGAAAGATCGTGCCCGGCACGATGGATTTGCTGATGACGGAGGTGAGCGACAGGATAGTCGCGCCGGAGAGGACGGAGGCCGGCAGGAAATAGCGCTGGTCCTCGCCCACCAGCATGCGGGCGATATGCGGGCCGACGAGGCCGATGAAGCCGATGGTGCCGACGAAGGCCACGGGCACGGCGGCGAGCAGGCTGATGATCATCATTGTCTCAAGACGCAGCCAGCGCACGTTGACGCCGAAGCTCGCCGCCTTGTCGTCACCGAGGCGAAGGGCGGTGAGCGCCCAGGCGCGGCGCATGAAGAGGGGGAGGGAGATCGCCAGCACGGCGGTGGTGATGGCAAGCTTCGGCCACGTGGCTCGGGTGAGGCTGCCCATGGTCCAGAACACCACGGCGGCGAGCGCCTGCTCGGAAGCGAGATACTGTACCAGTGCAAGGAGTGCGTTGAAGGTGAAGACGAGGGTGATGCCGAGGAGCACGATGGTCTCGACGGTCACGCCGCGCTTCTGGCTCATGAAATGAATGAAGAGGGCGGCCGCCAGGGCCATGAGCAGGGCATTGATCGACACGATGTAATCGATGGCCCAGGGCAGAAAGCCGACGCCGAAGACGAGAGCGACCGATGCGCCGAAGCTCGCTGCCGCCGAGATGCCGAGCGTGAAGGGGCTGGCGAGCGGATTGTTGAGGATGGTCTGCATCTGCGCGCCCGCTGCGGAGAGCGCAGCACCCACCACGACTGCCATGAGCGCCACGGGCATGCGGATGTCCCAGATCACCACGCTGATCTGCAGCGAGACATCGGGCGAACCCATCAGCGCCAGCACGACTTCGCGCATGGAGTAGCGGGCCGGCCCCAATCCGAGATCCGCGATCACGGAGAGGACCAGAACGAGACTCAGCGCAAGAAGCACGAGCTTCTTGCGCTGGACGAGGGCGCGGTAAGCTCCGCGTCCCTTAGGCATGGCGATGGCGGGCGAGTGGGCCAAGGACCTATTCCTTGTCGGTGAGGGAGACCCAGTAGCCGGTCTTGTACGGAACCGGCAGGAAGCGCTCATAGAGAACCTTCATGGTCTGCTCAGGGTCCACGTCCTTGAACAGATCCGGGTGCAGCCACTTGGCCATCGCCTGGATGGCGACGAACTGGTAGGGGCTGTTGTAGAACTGGTGCCAGATCGCGTGGACCTTGTTGTCCTTCACCGCCTTGACGCCGGTATAGGCGGGGCGCTTCATCAACGCAGCGAGCTTCTCGCGCGCCTTCGCCTTGTCAGCGCCGGAGCCGACGCCGACCCAGGCGCCGCCGGGAACATAGAGTTCCCAGTTCGAACCCGTGACGATGACCTGATCCGGATTGGACGCTATGATCTGCTCGGGATTCACGACACCGAAGGTGCCGGGAATGATCTTGGCGGCGAGGTTCTGGCCACCTGCGACTTCCACAAACTTGCCGAAATTCTCATTGCCGAAGGACATGCAGCAATCGTCGGAATAACCGCCTGCACGCTCCACCATCACCACCGGCTTCGCCGGGTTGGCCTTGGCGAGGCGTTCGGTCACGAGATCAATCTGCTGCTTGCGGAAGGCGATGAACTCCTCTGCGCGCGCCTCCTTGCCGAACAGCTTGCCGATCAGGCGCATGCTCGCATCGGTGTTCTCGAACGGCTTCTCGCGGAAATCCACGAACACGACCGGGATGTTGATCTTGGCGAGCTTCTCGATGAGCTTGGCGTCGTCGGTCGCCGTCTTCGCTTCGATGTTGAGGAGAATCACATCGGGCTTGAGCGAGACGGCCTGCTCGACGTCGAAGGTGCCCTCCTTGAAACCGCCGAAGGTCGGGATCTTGTCGATCTGCGGGTACTTGGCGAGATAGTCCTTGTAGCCGTCGAGATCGGCCTTCTGCAGATCGTCGCGCCAGCCGACCACGCGCTTGAAGGGCTGATCCGTGTCGAGGGTGGCGACAAAATACATCTGCCGCCCCTCTCCGAGGATTACTTTCTCAGCAGGCGCTTTTACCTCGACTTGGCGACCAGTAATGTCGGTCACCGTGATCTTGTCGGCCGCATGGGAGGGAACGGGCAGGAGCCCGACGAGCGCCATTGCGGCGCCGAAAGCCAGTTTGGAGAGTTGCATAACGCGCCTCGCATCTAGGGAAAGCGTGCCTTCCCTATGTCTCCAATAGTTGCCACGCAAGGAATATCTTTTAGAATTACTATAATGAGGATCAGTATTGGCATAGTTTATAATAATTCTATTCTATAGTTTATAAGAATTATAATTTGACGGCTCGCCGATTTGTGCCTAGAGCAACGCCGAAAATCACCTGCATTCACGGTCCTTCGATGAACTCGAACTACACTCTCCGGGATGAGATCCGCGACTACTGGTCTTTGCGTGCGCCGACCTTCGACGAGCAGGTCGGGCACGAGATATTCACGGAGGCGGAGCGGCAGGCGTGGCGGGATCTTTTTCTGCGCCATCTCGGGACGGGTGAGGGCCGCAGAGCGCTCGATCTCGCCAGCGGCACGGGTGTCATTTCCCATCTGTTACACGGTCTCGGCTTCGACGTCACGGGAATCGACTGGTCGGAGGCGATGCTGAACCAGGCGCGAACCAAGGCGGCCAAGCGCGGTGCCGATATCCGCTTCGTCATGGGTGATGCGGAGCGCACCCTGGAAAAGCCGGATAGCTACGACGTGCTCGTCACGCGCCATCTGGTGTGGACGCTGGTCGATCCGAAGGCGGCCTTCCGCGAATGGCATTCGTTGCTCAAGCCGGGCGGGCGGCTTCTCATCGTCGACGGCGACTTCGTATCGGACACGCTGGTCAAGCGCATGATCCGGTTCGTCGAGAAGCTGGTGCCGGGCTTCGCCGGAAATCCACATGCGCCCAATGCCATGCGCGAAACCCATGAGCGGATCCTGAGTCGTGTCTACTTTTCCAAGGGAGCGCGGGCGCAGGAGGTGGCGGGGCTGCTGCGCGAAGCAGGCTTTGCGCAAACCGTCATCGACCGCGACCTCAAGCCAATCCATCGTGCGCAGGCAAAGAACCTGCCGCTGCTCAAGGGGCTCGAGCGCGCAACGCAACACCGCTACGCGGTTCTGGCGGTAAAAGCCTCCACCTGAAAAGCCATGGCCTCGCGGGCCGGATCGTGCTCTCCTGATGCTCCCGTTATGAAGAGCGCATCGGGAGAAGGCATATGGAACAGGGCCTGATCAAGCTTTTCGTCATCTATGCTGCGCTGACAGGCGGGATCGCGTTCGACGCGCGTGCGCAGCAGAGCTCCGATGGTGATGTCGCCACGCCGGAAGGCCTGCCTGCCATCGGTAAATGGATGCTGACCGCGAAAGGAGTGCCCTCCGACTGGCTCGGCGAGATCTATGAGGGCAAGAACCTGCGCGAGCCGATCAACGTCATCATCATCGATCAGCGTGCCTCATCCGCCGATGACGCGAAGGCGAGGCTGCTGAGTGCCGCCGTCCGTGCCGGATACCCCATCCGGTTCGGTCATTCGACAGGCTACCAGGGCTCGATAGCCGGGCGGCTTTATCCGCAGCTGCCGCAGGGCAGGGACGATGCCTTCTCGAACGATCTCTTCGAGGTCAGCAACAATCACGGCCGCATCTTCGGCCCACATGAATTCGAGCAGGGCTATCTCTTCACCGCAGCCTTCAGCCGCGAGGAGATCGACCCGTTCCGCGATCCGCCACATAGCTATGGTTCGTTCAACCGGGCACGGGACGACTTCACGCAGCGTCTCGATCGGCATACTGACTACGAGGTGAGCCGCTTCGTCGATCTTGGCAACGCGCTGATCGGCAATCCCAAGCTCACGACCGGCGATCACGATGGGATTGCCGTCGTCGTGCGTGTCGGGCCTTGATGTGCAATGTTCCAACGCGAGCATCCAACATCCTCCCCGTTATCACCGGCCCTGTGCCGGTGATCTCGATGGGGCGAGGCGCGGCGTTTCACATGATCGGGATGGCCGGGGCTGAGCCCCGGATCAAGTCCGCGGACTGCCATGACGTGGAGGGTGTCATCCCCGGCGAGCGAAGCGAGGGAAGGGGATCTACGCACACGTTCAGCGCCATGGATTTTCTTTCTCTCCGATGGCTCCGCCATCTCCGGCCAGGAATGACATTGGAAAAACGGGTGCGAGGCTCCTCTAGCCCGCCAGGAATCCCGCGAGCGTTCTTGGATCCACGTTGCCGCCGCTGATGATGATGCCGACGCGTTTGCCCTTGCAGGGCACGACGCCGTGGAGAGCGGCTGCGGCCGCGAGGCAACCGGTGGGCTCGACCACGATCTTCATGCGCTCGACGAAGAAACGCATACCGTCCACCAATTGCGCATCCGACACGGTGAGGATGTCGTCCACGAGGGCGCGCATGATGGGAAAGGTCTTGTTGCCGACATAGGTCGTCTGCGCGCCGTCGGCGATGGTGGCGGGCACGGGAATCTTGACGATGGAACCCGTGCGGAAGGATTGCTGCGCATCATTGCCGGCCTCCGGCTCGATGCCGTATATCCGGCAATCGGGCGAGAGCGCCTTGGAGGCGAGCGCCGAACCGGCGAGCAATCCGCCGCCGCCGACGCAGACGAGCAGCATGTCGAGCGGGCCGACCTCCTCGATCAGCTCTTTCGTCGCGGTGCCCTGGCCGGCGATTACGTCTTCGTGGTCGTAGGGCGGGATGAGCGTCAAGCCGCGTTCCTGCGAAAGCTTGCGCCCGATGGCCTCGCGATCTTCCTTGTAGCGGTCGTAGAGCACCACCTCGCCGCCATAGCCCTTGGTGGCGGCGACCTTCATGGCCGGCGCGTCCTGTGGCATGATGATGACGGTCGGCACCTCCTGCAGCTGCCCGGCATAGGCGATGGCCTGAGCATGGTTGCCTGAGGAGAACGCGACAACCCCGCGCTCCCTCGCGTCGGGGGACAGCCGTGCGATGGCGTTGTACGCGCCGCGGAACTTGAACGCGCCGCCACGCTGGAAATTCTCAGCCTTGAAGAACAGCCTGCCGCCGGTGCGCTCATCGGCGGTGCGGGACGTGAGAACCGGTGTTCGATGGGCCACCCCGTTGATGCGCCACGCCGCTGTGACGACGTCGTCATAGGTCGGCAGGTTCACCGAGGCCGGGGCCACGGGCTCGAAGTTTTGCGGGGTCTGCACGTTCATCGGTCACTCACGCTCTTTTTCGAAGCTTCGGGTAACCCTCGCACCCCCAACCGCGCAAGGCACTGCTTCATTTTTGTCCATACCAAGTGTGCACAATCCTTGTCACCTTTGGGGCTTTTTTTAGAGCCGGGAGGTCTTTTGGATTAGGTTGGGCCAAAGACCATCGCCAACGGAACAGCCCATCCGCTCCGGCCGTTCATGCATATCAAGGCATGACAGGAGGCCTCCGATGGAATTGTGGCAGATGGTGGTAGCGGATCACGCGAATATCGAAGAGCTCTGCCGCGAGGTTTTGCGCGCTACGGGCAGCGGACCGAACAGCCGTGCCGAACTCTTCACCGACCTCCAGGACGAACTGGAGCGCCATATTGCAGCGCAGCAGAACGTGCTCTATCCGGTCCTGTCCGGGCACGAACGCACGGCGGCTTATCTGGCCGATCTTCAGGGCAAGCAGGATGAGATCCTGCGCGAGCTCGACCGGCTCGCCGCCCGCCCCGACAAGAACAGCGCCGATTGGGCGGCGGATTTCAAGGATCTCACCGGCTCGATCCGGCATGCCTTCACGCTCGAGGAAAACGGCGTGATGATCGTCGCCCGCAGCGCTTTCTCGCCGGAAGAGCTCAAACATTTGTGGCGCCGCTACGAGCGCGAGCGCATTGCGTCCTATGAGGCGGAGCGCTGGCATATGCCGCAAGCCATGATGCCGAGCCGCTATGGCTTGCCCACAGGGACTGTGTTCGGCGTTCTCGCAGGGCTTGCTGCCATCGGGGCCGGCGCGCTCCTGTGGAACGCAACCCGCTCTCACCGCCCGCGCCCGCGGCAGACCCGGCCGATGCGCGGGGAGCCCTGGTATCCCGAACCGCGCCCCCTGTCCGAGAGGGGCAGGTTCGAAAGCGACCCGGATCGATTCCGCCGCAGCGCGATGAGACGGTCATCCCCCGAGGCTCGGACATACCGGACGGGTGGCCAACAGGAATCGACCTCGGGCGATGATGCGCTGCTTCACGGTGCCGGCGCGATGCCTCCAGCGGCGGGCGGGAGCCCTTCGGACGACACCTGGTTCTCCTCGGCCCATCCGCCACGCGCGCCATCCGGGATCTCGACCCCGTTGCAGCCGGGTGGAACGATTCCCGCGGGCAGCACCGCATCCTCGGGCGCCCCTCAGACAGGCGGTGTCGATTCATCAGGATCGCCGAAACAGGACGCGCGGTAAGAAACGAATGGCCGGGTCAAGCCCGGACATAACGGCACAGGTTGTCATCCTCAGGCCAAGCGTAGCGGGGGAAGGGGATCCACTCACGGGCTCGGTCGCTATGGATTCCCTTCCCCTTCGCTGCGCTCCGGCCGGGAATGACAGCGTTTGTCCAACTATATCTTGGAGGAAGAGAGACTCCATCTGCTCTCGGTTCTTCTTCGGCCGAGCTATGCTTCCTTTACATTCGTTCCCCAGCGCCGATGCAGGAAGCGCTCCCATGGGGAGAACAGCAGCCGGTCGACGAGGAGGCCGATCACTACGATCACGATCATGATGCCGATGACCTGCTCCATGGCGTTCAACTCGCGTCCGTAATGCAGAAGGTGACCGAGGCCGAAGCCGGTGAGGATCGTCACATAGATCTCCGCCGCCATCAGCGAACGCCAGGCGAAGGCCCAGCCCTGCTTCATGCCGCTGACGAGGAAGGGCAGCGAGGCGGGGAGGATCACCCGTGTCCATTTATGAAAGCCCTCCGACCCCATGGTGCGCGCCGCGCGGGCATAGATCGGCGGAATGTTGCGTGCGCCGTGATCGGTGGCGATAATCACGGACCATACGGTGCCCATGATGACGACGAAGAGCATCGCGCCCTCGGTCTGGCCAAACCAGACGAGGGCGAGCGGCACCCAGCATACACTCGGCAAGGTCTGGAAGCCGAGAGCCAACGCTCCGATGGTGTCTTCGAAAACCTGTGACGTACTGGTCAGAAGTCCCAGTGGCAGGCCGATGAGGACGCCAGCGGCATAGCCGACCAGAAGCCGCTTGAGCGTAACCCAGGTGGATTCGAGAAGCGTTCCGTCGAGCAGTGCAGCCCAGATGTATTCGCCAACGAAGATGGGCGAGGGAAGAAGGACGATAGACCAGCGTCCGCTGCGCACGGCGAGCTCCCATAGGCCGATGAGAACAGCGAAGAAAAGGAGTGCGACGGCCACGCGTTTCATTCGGACACCGTTCCTTTCAAGGTGCCTTTGAGAGCGGATGCAATCGTCGATGTATAGCCGGCAAGGTCGGGGCTGTTGATGTCGCGCGGATGCAGCAGATCGATCTCGAACACTTGCGAGATGCGGCCCGGCGACGGCGACATGAGCACGACGCGATTTCCCAGGCACACCGCCTCGCGCACGTTATGCGTCACGAACACGATGGTCTTGCGGCTCTCCATCCAGATACGCTGGATGTCGTCGTAGAGCTGATCGCGGGTGAGCGCATCGAGCGCGGCGAAGGGCTCGTCCATGAGCAGCACCTGCGGATCAGGCGCAAGCGCGCGGGCCAGCGCAACGCGCTGCTTCATGCCGCCCGAGAGTTCGTGCACATGCGCGCGCTTGAATTTTTCGAGACCAACGAGCTGCAGGAAATGATTGGCGATGTCCTTGCGCTCCGCATGAGTCAGATCCGGCCGCAATTTCAGCCCGAACATCACATTGCCGAACGCATCGAGCCAGGGAAACAGGGCGGATTCCTGGAACATCACGAGACGCTGTCGTCCGGGACCTTCCACGAGCTTGCCGTCGGCGAGCACGCGGCCTGAATCCGGCATGGTCAGGCCCGCCATGATGTCGAGGAGAGTGGACTTTCCGCATCCGCTGGGCCCGATCAGGCAAACGAATTCACCTTCCGTCACGGTAAGGGATACGTTATCCAGCGCCTGCACGGTGGCACGCGATGATGTGAAGCGCTTGGACACGTTCTCCACGAGAAGTTTCGCAGGCGCAGCCGTGATGGAATCCAGACGGGATACCTCCATCAAGGCGCCTCAATCAGGCGTGACAGATCGGGTGTGCCGCGTAAGAAACCGACCTGCTGCGCGCTGGTCACGAAGGATTGGAAGGCTTCCCGTGACGTATCTGGTGTAATCACCATATGGCTCCAGGCACGTGCGACGAGTTCCGGCGACATGTCGAAGCGGAAGGACGCCTGCAATTCCTCGCGGGCGAGACGCTGCGCTTCATCCGGGTTCTTCTGGATCCAGTCGGTGAGCTCGCGATGGGCGACGACGAAGCGTTTGGCGAGATCTCGGTTCCTGGCGAGAAAAGCCGAGCTTGAGACCAGGATCGTGGTAATGGCATCCTTCTCCTCCACCAGCACCCTGCCGCCGGCCTCGGATTCGAGCCGCGAAACCCAGGGCTCCACGGTCCAGACCGCATCGAGTTGCTTGCCCTGGAACAGGGAGAGCTGATCGGGATTGCTGGTGGGCAGAACCTGCGCATCGCCGCCGGTCTGCGTGATGCGCAGTCCGCCAGCCACCAGCCATGCCCGGGCCGCTACGTCCTGTGTGTTGCCGAATTGGGGGGTAGCGATGCGCTTGCCCTTGAAATCGGCGGGCTTCGATAGAGTGGAATCCCCTTGAACCACGAGCGCGGAGCCACCGTTCACGGCACCCGCGATGACACGGATCTCATCCCCCCGGGAGCGGGCATAGGCATTGAGCGCCGGGTTGGGGCCCACATAGGTCAGGTCCAGCGAGTTGGCGAAAATCGCCTCCATGGCGCTAGGGCCGGCATTATAGGTGTACCACTCGATCTTCACTCCAGGCCCGAGCCGCTCACCGAACCAGCCGCGGCCTTGCCGCTCTAAGGCGCGGGCCACCAGGGCCTGCACATGGGTGATGTTGGGAAAATGCCCGACGCGCACCGTCGTGGCCTGCTGTGCGCGAACCGGCGCGTGCGCCACAACCAGTGATAACGCTGACAAGAGAAGAATTCGCCGTCCGTGCCGCATCGGGAGACCTCCAGTGACAACGAAACAAGGCTAGGGGCGCAGGTTCGAAGGTCAATGAAGAGAGATCTATGAGGTGGCCGGTATCACTCTATGCAATTCGGCACGGCGGATTTGCAATGAAACAACACAACCTCGGGGTTCCCCTTATTGTGTCTCCCGTGTGGCGAGATATAGGCTTTTATGAGGCACAAAATAGGAATGGGGGCCTGTATGCGTAAAATCATCACTACATCTGCTGTCGTTTTCTCGCTAATCCTTGGAACTATCGTCCCGGTGCAGGCTCAGCAAAATCCTTTTGGAGCTCTCCTGGGAGGGGCCGGCGGTGCCGCCGTTGGCGCAGCTGTCGGGAGGGGTAAGGCAGGAGGTATCATTGCGGGCGCTCTCGTTGGAGCGGTGCTCGGCCAAATTCTCGCAAATATGGATGCCCCGTCGAAGGCACAGCGCCAGCAGGCAGTGAACACTGCGGTGAAGAAGCCGGCAGGCTCGACGACAACCTGGAAGAGCAAGGAAGCCACCGGCTCCATCAAAGTCGCCAAGGTCGACAAGATGCCCGACGGAAAGACCTGCCGCACGATCCAGGAGACGATCACCTTCCAGGGCAAGCCCTCGACCGAGGAACGTCAAGAATGCGCCTGAGCCTCCCACGTCGCTTGGCGACGGCTGCTCTCGTCGGAGGAGGCTTCTACGGCCTCCTCTCGACCTCTCTCGCCCAGGAGTTCTCGCTCGACGGGTTCCGTACCTGCGCGCGTGCCGACAATGGCAATCATTATTGCAAGACGTCGGCTTCGGCGAACTGGCAGCGGGTCCCTGTCGAGTTCTACAATCGCTTTAAGCAGGCCGAAGCGGAGGCTGCTGCCGGAGGGGGATCGGGCCAGAGCAAGGAGATGCAGGAAATCGCGGATTTCCTGAATGATATCTCGCAATATCTGAAGGGCAGGGCCGCAGCAGGCGGCAGTCCGGCAAACCTCGCCGAGATCGCGAAGAGTGCTGTGGCGACCAAGGCGGCCGTTGACTCTCAAAACCTCGCAGAATCCCGCAAGGGAAAGAAGACGCTTGAAGCGTTCTTCAAGAATGATGCTACCTTCGGCGTCTTCATGAAGGGCCTCGCAGACGAACGGCAGCAGGCCCTCGACCGCCGGATCTCCGAGGCGGCGCTGGAGGCAGGCAAGAATGTCACCTTCATCGAATCCTATATCACCGGTAATATTCTTTCTTCACACACAGCTGAACTCACCAAGTTCGGCGAGCAGTTCGCCAAAGCCCTGAAGGAGCGGAACCTCAACGGTCTTAATCGCGCGAACAACGAGTTCTCCCGTTTCATAGACACGAAAAACCTGAAGGACGACTATCAGTCGGCGATGGTCGTGTGGACGGAGAAGAACACACCGAAGACATCGGAAGATCCCCAGACGGCGCTTGCCCGCCAGCTCGGCATCACCGAGCGCACGCGTTTCCTGATCGATGGAGACAACGAGGAACTGATCTTCCTCTACAACACTGCATCCGGACGCATCGTGAAAAGCCTCAAGGGCGACCTCGTCTTTAAGGACAGAAACCCGTCGATCTGCTTCGCCCAGGATCGCAGCGTCGAGCGGATCAAGGACTTGGAGCGCCTGACTATGGCGCAGATCCAGAGGCAGGAGCTGGATATCCAGGGAGTCAGGATTGCGCATGCGGCCTGCCCGATCGACGCGATGGAAGGCTATGATGTCATCGTCTTCCAGCGCATTGGCCTCCTGTCGCAGGCACCGGGTTATGTTGCATCCGTCGTCCGTAAGGTCGAAACCACCTTCAGCCGGCTGGCGTCGATCCCCGGTCCGGAGGTCGTGAAGGCTCTGCAGAACGAGGTCATGAGTTCGGCTGCCCTCGAGGCCCAGATCCTCAACGGAAAGAGCTCCGGCTTCGGTCTCATTCTCACTAATCCGAGTCAGGGACGTATCTGCCAGACCGTTGCCGAGGATTCCGAGGCACATCGGATCGCGGTTCTGGGCAAAACGAGCACCGTCTTCAACGTTTCGACCGACAACATCACTTTCACCAAGATGTCCCTCGACGATGCCTTTGCGGATTTCCAGACCCGCAAGTGCAACGCGATCTACGCCTCGGCCACGGATCTTGCAGAAATCGTCAAGGCCATGAAGCGTGAGCGTCTCGACTATGTCGTGGCACCGATGTGGGTCGATTCTCTGGAGATCAAGGCCGTTCTCCAGGCTGAGGCTACTCAAATGGCCAATGCCATGGCCAAGGAAGAGGAAGCCCGCAAGGCTCTGCAGCAGGAGGCAGCGATCTTAAAGCAGCGGGCTCTCGACGAGGCCTCTAGGCGGGAGAACATCGAGCGCGATCTGCAGTCTCGCAACCGCTCCTTCGCGCGTGCAGCACAGGATCAAGTTGCAGGCATTGTCGATACGTTTATCGCCGAGGTGAAGGCGAGCGGCGACAAGCGCGGTGACGGTGTCTTCGGCAAGGCCGCTGAGCTCTTCCCGCCGTTTGTGCGCTCCTTCAAGCAACTAATGCGTGATCGTTGGGAACTCGAGACAAAGACCTACTCGGTCGAGGATTTCGGCGATGCGGACTGGAGCAAGCGCAAGGTGGAGGCAGTCGTCGTCCGGGCCGAGTTCGTGCTGCAGAACAGACCTCTTGGGCGGCGGGACACGGTCTGTTTCCTGCTGGGGGCCGTCATCGATGCGGAGTTCACTTACCTCAGGGACGCTTTTACCCTGCCATGCGAAGGTTCTGAGGACGATGTGAAGCGGTGGCAGATCGGTTCCAAGTTCAGCTCCCGTTGGAGAGCCGCTGCCAACTAGGACCTCTTCCGAAGACGAAGAGAGGGTGCTATCGGCGCCCTTTTTCTTTTCAAGGCATATCATCCTATTCAGGTGTCAAAGCGTTGCGATTGCGCGGAAAACCTTGGTTTTCCAACAAAAAACTTGCTTTCGGCAGAAAATCTTAACCGGGCGGTAACCATAAGAGGCGCCGAATAAGCGGTATCACGTGGCGTAAGAAATCCGCGACAGCCTGATCCGCCTCCGCTCTCCGAACATGTTCTGCGGTCCTCCGGGGAACCTGCTGGTGATGCCGTCGCAGGAGCAGCTTTGTAGGGTGAGGAGAACCAAGGATGGCGAAAGTACTTGTCGTGACATCGGGCAAGGGCGGTGTCGGAAAGACGACCTCGACGGCGGCGCTGGGCGCGGCGCTGGCGCAGAGCGGCAAGAAAGTGGCCGTGGTCGATTTTGACGTCGGCCTGCGCAATCTCGATCTGATCATGGGCGCCGAGCGGCGCGTGGTGTTCGATCTCATCAACGTGGTCAAAGGCGATGCGAAGCTCGAGCAGGCGCTCATTCGCGACAAGCGTATCGAGACCCTTCATCTGCTTCCCGCATCCCAGACCCGCGACAAGGACAACCTCACCGAGGAAGGCGTCGAGCGCGTCATCAACGGCCTGCGCGAGAAGTTCGACTGGGTCATCTGCGACAGTCCAGCAGGTATCGAGCGCGGTGCGACGCTTGCCATGCGTCATGCGGATGTCGCTGTCGTCGTGACGAACCCGGAAGTCTCATCGATCCGGGATTCCGACCGCATCATCGGCCTGCTCGATTCCAAGACGGAAAAGGCGGAGAAGGGCGAGCAGGTGGAAAAGCATCTCCTGCTCACGCGCTACGACAATGCCCGCGCTCAACGCGGCGAGATCCTTAAGGTCGAGGATGTGCTCGAGATCCTCTCCATTCCGCTTCTCGCCATCATTCCCGAGAGCACGGAAGTGCTGCGCTCGTCGAATCTCGGTGCACCAGTGACGCTCGGCAGCCCGAATTCCGCACCGGCCCGGGCCTATCTCGACGCCGTGCGCAAGCTACAGGGCGAGACCATCGTCGAGGTGCAGAAGCAGCGCGGTCTCTTCAGCAAACTCTTCTCCCGGAGGGCCGCATGAACCTCTTCAGCTTCTTCAAGCGCAACACATCCGCGCCTGTCGCCCGCGAGCGGCTTCAGGTTCTGCTCGCCCATGAGCGCACCATCGTGGGTGGTGGCGAATCCGATCTCGTGGCCATCCTGCGTGAGGAGATCATGGCGGTGATCGCCAAGCACATGTCGGTTCCGCAGGACAACGTGCAGATCAAGATGGATCGCGGCGCATCCGTATCGACGCTCGAGGTCGATATCGAGATTCCGACAGCCATCGCGGCTGGCATGCGTCCGGCCGCATGATCGCCAAAGCCACCTGGAGCGGCGTGCATTTCTCTTGAAATGCCGACCGCTCCAGTCACCTGCTGCATTGATGCGTCTATTGACTTTGCATCCTCCCTAAGCCGCTCCGGTTGTCCGCTCCGAACGATGCTCTAGTTTTGCTGGAGTTCCGTTTCTCAAAGGAGCGCCTGATGGGTGACGCTTCCTGGCCTGAACTGCCTTATCCCGTCTGGCGGGACACGGCGGCCACGCTGCAGCTCTGGACGCAGATCGTAGGTAAGATCCGGCTGTCGCTCACGCCCTGGCTCAATCACGGCTGGCAGGTGCCGCTCTATGTCACCGCGCGGGGACTGAGCACCTCGACCATTCCCGCCGGCCACGAAATTCTGGAAATCCATTTCGACTTCATCTCCCATCTCCTGCGCGTGCGTACCAGTCGCGGGGACGAACGAGAGCTGCCACTGCAGCCGCAAAGCGTCGCGGATTTCTATTCACGACTCCTCGCCATCCTGAGCGACCTCGGCATCAAGGTTACCATCAACGAGATGCCGAACGAGCTGCCCGATCCAATCCGCTTTTCCGAGGATCGGGTTCACGCTGCTTACGATCGCGATGCCGCGCAGCGCTTCTGGCGAGCGCTCATGCAGGTGGACCGGGTGTTCAACCTCTTCCGCAGCGGCTTCCTGGGAAAATCTTCGCCGGTGCATTTCTTCTGGGGCAGCTTCGATCTCGCGGTGACGCGCTTTTCCGGGCGTCCCGCGCCTCTGCATCCCGGGGGCGTGCCCGGTTTGCCGGACGCTGTCACCCGCGAGGCCTATTCGCACGAGGTCTCGAGCGCAGGCTTCTGGCCCGGCAGCGATGCCTTTCCCCAACCGGCCTTCTATTCCTACGCCTATCCGGAGCCGCCGGGCTTCCGCGACGCCAAAGTCACGCCCGGCGCGTCCTTCGACACTACGCTCGGTGAGTTCATCCTGCCCTATGATACAGTACGCCAGGCGGATGACCCGGATGCAGTGCTGCTCGACTTTCTCGTCACGACCTACAACGCTGCAGCCGATGCGGGCAGCTGGGATCGCGCCGCGCTCGAATGCGCCATCGGCGCGCCTGCGCAGGTACGGGCGATCTGAAAGCAAACTTTCGAAAGGTGATGACGTTGCCCACCCAGGCCCCGGCTGCGTGCAAAAAATCCACACCTATTCAAAATCGCGGTTGAAGCTGCTTTTCAGGTCCTGATTGCCACGCCTGCGCCACATCCCCCGTCTAGCCCTGACCGACATCACGGTTCCGTCGTCGATGAGATGTGCGAGGATCCCATGCAGGTTGGCGATTTGTCCCGAACCCAAACGCCCCGCGAACCGCACGACAACGCGGCCCTTCAGGCCATGCGCGTTCTGCTGGTGATCGGTCTCATGAGCGCAGGGCTGCTGGCCCTGTGGCGGTTCCAGGACTTCGGCGCGACCACTGACGGCATGGTGGCCGTCGCCCCACCGCAGACGATCACCGTAGAGCCGAGACCCGCGCCCCCGCCCGATCGAACCGACCGCGTCCAAGTCGCCGATGCGGATCCATCCGCCCCGATTTCGCTGCTCAGGAACCGGCCGGCCGTTGCCCCTCCACTGGCGGCCGACGAGGAGGATTTTGACGAGACTCTGGTCGAACCCGCTATCGATCGCGCTTCAATCGAGATCTCTCGCGATCAGTCCCTGGCCGTCCTCAAACAATTCGAGGCCACCGTCGGACAAACCTCCCAGAGCAGACCCTCCAAGCCGTCTCCTGCACCTCGCACCGACATGAACCTAACGGGGACCGTGACCCAGCAGGCGAGCTTGGCGCAACCCTCCGTTCCATCCCCAGCTCCGACCTCTGCCCTCGTCGATCTCAACAAAGGCTCTCTCGAGCAGTTGAACACGCTCAAAGGTGCTGGCTCGCTCGGCCGCGCCATCATGAGAGGGCGTCCGTACAAATCCGTGGAAGATCTCGTGAAGAAGCGGGTGGTGCGCCGCACTGCCTACGAGAGGATCAAGGATCAGGTCACCGTTCAGTAGGAAACTTGATCCCACGTGGTGACTGTAAGCGACCGCTTGCCATGCTGTGAGAAAAGGTGCTAAGCAGGTCGCATCTGACAGGGGTGCTCCGTATTGCCGGGGCTGAGATGGCGGCGCGAAGCCGTTGGACCCTCAAGCTGATCTGGGTAATGCCAGCGGAGCGAGGTGACGATGTTTTCCGGCGCACAGATTTCCCTCTACCCGATGACCGACGATTTCGTCGATGTCATCCTCGGCGCTATCGGGGCACTTGAGCCGTACCGTCCCAACTTCAGAATCGAGACCGACGATATCTCGACGCTGATCGTCGGTCCGCCTGAGCAACTCTTTCCGGCCATGCGCGATCTGTTTCTCGCGGCCTCACACCGCGGCGTTCACTGTGTCCTGGCGGCCACCGTCTCGCGCGGCTGCCCGGGCGAGCCCGACGATCCGATCTGCCCGCCGATTGAAGGCTCGAACCACGATCAGCCGCTCGAGGCGCGCATCGCTGCCGCCGTAAGGTTTGTGGAGGCGGCTCCCAAGACCGGCCAGATAGTGGCTGCGCAATTCTCGCTCTATCCGCTCGGCAGCGGACACCACATGGACGAGATCTACGGCTGCATCGAGTTTCTGAAAAAGTCCGGCGTCTTCGATCGCTCGAAGAATTTCTGCACCAAGCTGCGTGGCGATGCGGGCTCGGTCTTCGCGACATTGAGCGAAGCCTTCCTGCGCTTCGGTGCACCGCAGGGCCATGTCGCGCTCGATCTCAAGGTCTCGGCGAACAGCCCGAGCAAAGCGTAATTTTTCGCAAGACTTTCGTCTCACAAAGGAGGTTGCCATGTCCGTGACCCGTGGCTGGACATTGAGGGAGACCCTCATCGTCACCGTGATCGGCGCGGTGTTCGCCGTGCTCTATCTCGGCTGGGTACAGGTGTGGTTGATCGCACAGGCGGCCTTCGGCCCCGTGACGATGGATGTGTTCATGGGCTTCTGGTTCGTCGCCTCGATGGTGGCCGCCGCCATCATCCGCAAGCCGGGCGCCGCCTTTGCGGCCGAAGTGCTGGCAGCCGCCGTGCAGGTGCTGCTGGGAAGTCCTGCCGGATTGCTGCTCATCGTCAGCGGCATCGTCCAGGGTGCAGGCGCGGAAGCGGTCTTCGCCGCAACGCGCTGGCGTAATTATTCGCTGCCGGTACTGATGGCAGCCGGTGTGGGCGCCGCGGTTTTCTCCTTCATCTATACCTGGATCCGGTTCGATTACGGCGCGCTGCAGCCGACGCTGCTCATAGCCATGTTCGCGCTGCGTACCTTAAGTGGCGCTTTGCTCGGCGGTTGGCTTGCGCACATCATCGTGCAGGCGCTCTATAAGACCGGCGCACTCGCGGGCCTTGCGATCGATGTCGAGAAGCGCTCCGCTGCCGCCTGAGTTTGCCGCGGAGTGGCGAGGGGTTGAAGCCCTCTATCCCTTCGCCAAGCACCCTGCGGTCGGGCCTGTAGATCTATCGATCCGGCAGGGCGAGCGGGTTCTCCTGCTTGGCCCGTCGGGCTCCGGCAAGTCCACGCTGCTGCTGACGCTGACGGGACTCATTCCCGACAGCATTCCGGCGGAGGTGAGCGGACAGATCCGCCTCTTCGGTCAGGATATCGGTACGCAGAAGCCGTGGGGCTGGGCTGCACAAGTCGCACAATACTTCCAGGATGCGGATCAGACGCTCTGCGGCATGCGGGTCGAGGACGAGATCGCCTTCGCGCTCGAGAACCGAGCCCTGCTGCCGGAGCGCATCGCGCAGGCGGTCACAGAGGCCATGCGAAAGGTCGGCGTGCCGGAGGAATGGCGCCAGCGTCGTTCCGCACAGCTCTCGGGCGGCGAGCGTCAGCTCGTGGCACTGGCGGCGACCCTCGTGCAGGGGGCACCGCTCTTCGTCGCCGATGAGCCGACCGCGCATCTGGCTCCTGAGGCTGCGTGTCGTCTGCATGCACTGCTGACGAGCGGGGAGGGCGGGCAGACCATCCTCATCGTCGATCACAGGCTCGACGGCCTGATCGAATCCATCGACCGCATGATTGTGCTCGGCCGCGACGGAACAATCATTGCCGAGGGCGAGCCGCGCGCAATCTTTCGCGACAAGCGCGCGCTGCTGCAATCGCACGGCATCTGGTGCCCCGCCGCAAGCGCGCTCGATGCGGAGTTGATGCGCGTCGGCATCGCAGCCCCGGTTGCGCCTCTCTCCATCGAAGAGGCGCTTACGCATCTCGATCCTGTGCGCGCTCCAAATGATCATCTCGATCAGGCCCGCCCGGCCGTCGAGGCCTTCGTCGCCTCTGCCATGCCGTCTATCGTCCTGCGCGACACGCCTACGCTCGTGCAACTGACTCAGGCCGATTGTGCGCCGTTCCTCGGCCCCACGGTGCTGCGCGGCATCGATCTTGCCATCCGCGAAGGCGAGATTCTGGGCGTGCTGGGCCGGAACGGTGCCGGCAAGTCGACGCTGGGCCTTTGCCTCGCCGGTCTCCTATCGTTGAAAGCCGGAAAATGCACAGGTCCACCCGGTGGCTATGCGTTCCAGCGTTCAGAAAACCAGTTCACTGCCGGCACGGTGCGCGAGGAATTGCTCACCGCATTGCCTGTGCGCATGAAAGCGGAGGAGAAGGCGGTTCGCGCCGATGCTGCGCTTGAATCCTGGGACCTTGTGCATCTGGCCAAGAACCATCCGTTCGAGCTGTCGCAGGGCCAGAAGCGCAAGCTCGCGCTGGCCTCGCTCACCCTGTCGGATCGTTGGCCACTCCTCGTGCTCGACGAGCCGATGGCTGGGCTCGATGCGCATGGTGCAGCGCTTCTCACGCAGGAGATCTTGGCGCTACACGAGAAGGGGCGCACCATTGCGCTGATCACGCACGACATGGATCTCGCGTTAAAACTCTGCCCGCGCTCCATCGTGGTCGGAGATGGCGGCATCCTGGCGGAAGGTCCTACGGAAAAGCTGATGCACGATGCAGCGCTTCTTGCCCGCGCTGGGCTCGCCGAGCCTGCATCGCTTGCGGCCATGCGCTGGCTGAAAGCCGTTGCGCCACGGATGGAGGCCGTCGAGATATGCTGAAGGCGCTCAATCCGCTGTCGAAACTTGTGGTCTGCTGTATCTGGCTCCTCGTCGCCGTGCTGGTCTTCGATCCGCGGTTCCAGCTTGCTGCGATCCTGACGCCGGCGCTCGCGCTCGTCGTCTTCAATCGCACCTCACCACTGGTGCTGCTCGCGCTGATGGTGCCGTTTGCCCTGTTCGGCTTCGGTTTTCTCACCACCAGCCTGCTGTTTCGCCAGGAGAGCGACTTCGCGCTGCGCATGGCGAACGAGTCCCTTCTCACATCGCCGGAGTTCTCGGCCGGCATTACCCTGTTCCTACGTGCGCTCGCCTGCGGTATGATCTCCGTATTCTTCGCGCTTACCACCGATCCCGGCCTCTTCGTGCGTGCCCTGATGCAGCACGCCGGATTGCCGCCGCGCATCGGCTATTCGCTGTTTGCAGCCATGCAGCTCGTGCCCGATCTGGCCGGCGAGGCGCAGCAGATGCGGCTTGCTCGCGCCATGAAATCCGGGTGCCGCCTGCGCCGCATCCCGAGCCCATTCGAGCTCATCGGCCTCGTGATCCCGCTCCTCGCCTTCGCTATCCGCCGCGCTGGCCGCACGGCGATTGCCATGGAGGCGAGGGGTCTCAGTCCCGATGCACCGCGCACGATCATGAACGCGCCTGCGTTTTATAAGCGCGACGGGGCTTTTGTCGTCGTCGCGTTAGCGGTGTTAGGACTATGCGGTGTTGGGACGGTTGTCGGCATCTGAGCAGCCATGCTCGCAGACGTGCATTGAACAGAAATCTAGTTCAGATTTCGAAGTAATTTCAAAGATTATGATGATGGATCGTTCGTTGTTATTGTCGGTCATGACAGCATTTTCATGCATCTGACAACGGTACTGTTATGACCTCGCGATCGACGGCAATTTCCTCTCTCGATAGTCAGACCGCTGCGGCTAATCGGCTTCAGAGCAAGATCATCATGGATGCGCCTTCCGATGACCACAACCCGGATGGCGACAATCTGCTCTCCGGTGGTGCGGGTGCCGACCGACTCACGAGTGGCGCAGGAGACGATTGGCTCATCGGCCGAGATGGAAACGACCGGCTTGATGCCGGCATGGGCAATGATGGCCTCGATGGAGGTGCAGGCAACGACTGGCTCTACGGTGGCGACGGGGACGACATCCTCGTAGGCGGGGACGGCGATGACATCCTGTCGCCTGGTGCCGGAAGCAACGTCATCTTGGGCGGATACGGAAATGACAGGATCGATCTGCAGGGGCAGAACATCATTGTCGGCGGCAATGATGCCGATCGATATAGCCTGAACGACTTTGTCGAGGCGGTGACTACTCCAGATATCATCCGTGACTTCGAAGTCGGCTACGGCGGAGATATTCTCGATCTCGCCTCTGCCATCGAGCGCGTGGATCCGCGCAACAACACCGAGTATCCTTGGCTCCTAGACCCCGTCCAACCCTTCACCAGCGGTCTGGTCCGCATTGTGGCCTCCGGCAATGACACTCTCGTACAGGTCAATCTCGAGTGGATCGGCAAGGGGCAGGGATATGGCACCGTTGTGTGGCTGGAGAACGTCGCGCCCGAGCAACTGAGCGCGTACAACTTCAATCCTCCACATCATCCGCTCGGCCAGGTCTCGAGCGCCATCGGCACGGATGAAAGCGACATGTTGACCGGATCACTCGGTGATGACGTGCTCTCAGGCCTTCGCGGACATGACAGCATCCAGGGCAGCGACGGTACGGATCGGATCGATGGTGGCGAGGGCAACGACACGCTGTTCGGCGGCCTTGGCGCCGACACCATCCTGGGCGGTGCCGGCGACGATGAAATCCACGGTGACCCTTTCTTCTGGGGCGGCGACCACTGGTCTCCGGCACCCAAGGCAGGCGGTGCGGACTCCATCGACGGCGGTGACGGCAACGACACGTTCTACGAGTGGCGAGGTGGATCGAACACGATCAACGGCGGAGCGGGAGACGACGTCTTCCATTATGTTTCGAGCCAAGCGGATTGGGGCGGCTACGAATTCTACCCTGACCAGTCCCTCGATCGCCTGACAGGTGGCGAAGGCCGCGATACCTATCTGATCGGGTACCCGCAAAACTCGCCTGCCGATGTGGTCACCGACTTCGCGACCGGATCCGGAGGCGACATCCTGGACGTCTCGGGCTTGCTTTCCGGTCTGCCGGGCTACATCGGGGGCACCAGTCCGTTCGTCACCGGGCATCTCGTCCTGGAGCAGTCCGGCACGGACACGGTGCTCAAGGCGCTGATCGCGCCCTACTACGGCGCGGAGGCAAGCCTGCAGCTCATCCTCACCTTGGAGAACACCCGCGTCGACGACCTCGCGCCGGACAACTTCGTGCCGCCTTACGATCCGACCGGTAACCATGGCGCCGTCACAGGAACGGCGGGGGCGGATAGTCTCGATGGGACAATGGACCCCGAGTTCCTCGAAGGTCTCGACGGTGACGACATCCTCCGTGGTCACGGCGGGAGCGATCTGATCGAGGGCGGTGAGGGCAACAATCATCTGGAGGGTGGGGCAGGGGGCGACGTGATCGACCTCTCGAACGTGACGCGATACCTGCCGGACTATGTGAATGGCAGCGATCCATTCGAGGCGGGCCTCCTGCGCCTGACCGAGAGCGATGGCGACACGATGCTCCAGGCCAAGGTCTCGACAGCGGGATTTTCGACGGTCCTCGTGATGGCGGATATCTCGCTGGATCCCTTCTCGCCCGAGAATTTCGATTGGATGCCGTGAGGGACCGCAAGGCCGGTTCAAGGGATGCGGCCATGGCGGTGAGGGATCCGGGCGCTTGAAAGGAAGAATTTGTCGGCGGCCCATTCACGAGACGGCTTTACCCCGCTACAAGATTGCTCCCTTTCGCGATTGGATCATACCTCATGGCCGCCAGCGTTACCGACCGTTTCCTCCGCTACGTCGTCATCGACACCCAGTCCGACGCCAAGTCCCAGAGCCAGCCTTCCACCGAGAAGCAGAAGAACCTCGGGCGCCTGCTGGTCGAGGAGCTTCTCGAGATCGGTATCTCCGACGCGCATCTCGACGAGCACGGGTATGTCTACGCGACCATTCCATCGAACACGCCGAAGAACAACGTCCCGGTCATCTGCATCTGCGCCCATATGGATACGGCGCCGGATTTCTCCGGCACGAACGTCAAGCCGCAGATCGTCAAAAACTATCAGGGCGGCGATATCAGGCTGCCGGGCGACACCAATCAGGTCATCCGGGTTTCCGACCATCCTGTGCTGAAGGACCTGATCGGCCACGACATCGTCACCTCGGACGGCACCACGTTGCTCGGCGCCGACGACAAGGCGGGCATTGCCGAGATCATGGCGGCCGCCGAGTTCCTGATCAACAACCCGGATATCAAGCACGGCACGATCCGCATCCTCTTCACCACCGACGAGGAGATCGGCCGCGGCGTCGACAAGGTCGATCTCAAAAAGCTTGGCGCCGATTTCGGCTATACATTGGACGGCGAGACGGCCGGCACGATCGAGGACGAGACGTTTTCGGCCGATGCGGTGGAGATCGCCATCAAGGGCGTCGCGATCCATCCGGGCTTCGCCTACGGCAAGATGGAAAACGCCATCCGGATCGCCGGCGACATCATCGCGCGCCTGCCGAGGGACAAGGCGCCCGAGACGACGAAGGGCCGCGACGGCTTCATCCATCCGATCGGCGTCACCGGCGTAATGGAGAAGGCGAACTTGAGCTTCATCATCCGCGACTTCACGGAAGAGGGGCTCAAGACCAAGGAAGCGCTTTTGGAAAACATCACCAAGGAGGTGATGAAGGCCTATCCGGGCTCCAGCTACACCTTCACGGTCAAGGAGCAATACCGCAACATGAAGGTCGTGCTCGATAAGAATCCCGAGATCGTCGAGAACGCCGTGGAAGCGGTCAGGCGCGCCGGCATGGAGCCCGCGCGCGGCAGCATCCGCGGCGGCACGGACGGTTCGCGCCTCTCCTTCATGGGTCTGCCGTGCCCCAACATCTTCGCCGGCGGCCATGCCTTCCATTCGCCGCTGGAATTCGTCAGCAGTCAGGACATGGAGAAGGCCGTGAAGACCGTCGTCGAGCTCGCCAAGGTCTGGGAGGAGCGCGCTTAAAGCGGCTCTTTGCCTATATCGGATGCGTCTATCGGGTTGACCGCCGGTGATTCCATGCACCGGCGGGACCGTCGTCCATGAGGTGGGAGCTGAACTCTGCCTGTGGCCTCCGCCAGGATTATACCTACTCTTGGAACACCATCTCTCTTCTGACCTGAATGGTCATGGCATTTCCGCGCCAGACCACGTTCTTGCCCACCCAAGCGTAAATCCAGATTGCGGGAATAAGACAATCCCGGACGAGGCAGACCAGAGGGTAGCGCCAAGACACGTGCCAGCCCTTGCTTCGTCCCAGCATGAACTCCACACCATACCAGAGCACAGCGACACCGATGAGAGTCGCGAGAAGGCTGAATTCATCGCCTCCCGCCGCATAGGCGCCGGCCAGCAGCGGGAGCACGCCGCTGATCAGGATCTCAGGTGCGAAAAACAGCGGGAATGTGACCCGCCGCAGCCTTGCCCAGCGAGCCTGGCGAATCCAGACCTGACGGGCTGTTCGGATTCCTAATGGTTGCTCGAAGGGGGCCGGCACCAGGTGAACCTGCAGACCCGCCTCACGAACGAGTTTCGTTGCAGCCGCGTCTTCCGCGATTTCGGCTGCAAGCATCCGGATGCCGCCTTGAGCCTCGAGAAAGCTGCGTCGCCAGAGCATGCTCTTGCCTTGAGCAAATCCAAAACCGAGACTCTCGCCGGCATATTGCCAGCGGGCTTGCAGGCTGTTCAGGAAGGCACACTCGACCTCGGCCCAGAAGCCTCTGGGTTGGGACCCGATGGGAGTCGAGCAGACAAGTCCGGTATCGGACTTCCAGTTCATCTGCATCTGCTGGATATAGTCCCGCGGCATGAGGACGTTGGAATCGGCGAGAATGACCCATTCCGACCGTGTCGCGTCCCATCCTTTGACGCAATTATTGAGCTTGGGATTGGGGCTGATCCTGTCATCGCCGACGAGAAGACGAGAGGCGACCCCAGGGTGATTGGCCATCAGCTTGCGAATGAGCGGCACGACCGGGTCATCTGAGTGCGCGACACAGAAGATCAGCTCGTAGCGTGGATATTCCAGGACGAAGCCTGACGCCAATGTTTGCTCGATGCAGGGCTCCAGACCGCAAACGGGCCGAATGATGGTCACAGGCTCGACCAGTTCGTCGGGCGGAGCTTGCCTTGATGGAGCTCGGATCCGCAGCGCCGCGAGGGTGATGCTGATCAGATTGATGAGGGTCAGGAGAAGGCACAAGAGCGCTGCTGCTTCGGTCACTAAGCCTCTCCTGTAGGGCATGCCGATGGGCATCGCTGGTTCGGTGGAGTTAGACAGCCGTTGCGTTTGCATCCACCAGCATCGGCTGCTCATAGAGGTCTGTGCTCGATAGATAGACACCCCGACAGTCGTGTGACTGTTTTCTGTCAGTTTTGCTTCAACTCGATCCGCAAAGCACCGCCGGGAGCGGCCCCCGGATGAACCGGGGGCCAAGTCGCGTTAGAGCACGAAGTCGGCGCTCGCGAAGGTGTGGTTGCCCAGCACCTTGATGGCGAAGTCGGCAGCTCCGTCCCCGTTCGCGTCGCCAGAAACATAGGTGTTTCCATCCGCGAGACGATAGGTGTGAAGTTCGCCCGCCACCTTGTGGAAGCGATCGGAGCCGATGAAGGTGAAGGCTTGGTTTCCTGATGCGCGGGTGTTGGCGTCGATGCCCGACAGGTTGATCTTGTCAGTGCCATGGACAAAGTCGCTGATCGTATCGCCGTTGGCTTCCGATGCCGTGTCGAACACGAAGCTGTCGCCGCCAGTCTTGCCCCAGAGCACGTCGCGGCCGCCATTCCCGTTCAGGATGTCGTTGCCGTCTGTGCCATACAGCGTGTTGTTGTAGCTGTTGCCGACGATGGTCTGCCCGGTGGGTGTGGTCGGAACGGTTGGCGTCGTGGTGCCGACATCGTTCGCCTCGGCCCGCTCCGCCGCATTCGGCGTACCGAAGTTCTGCGTCACGAACACGACCTTGTAGCCGTTGATCATGCCTTCCTTCAGCCCGATTCCGATCTCCTCGAATGAGCCGTTGACGATGTTGGCGTAATGGCCCGGCGAGTTCATCAGATTGGTGTGCAGCTGGCGAACGGTCGCTTCCGTCATTGCGCCGCTCACATAGGCGATGTTCTCGCCCCAGCCCTGCCATCCATAGCCGGCCGACGTCATGCGGGCACCCGCGCTGGAGCCGTTCACGCCGGTGTGGGAGAACGTGTCAGTCTGGTCCATCCAGGCGCTGTGAGCGTCAGACTAATCCAGAAGTTCTCCGTCGAATGTCAGCGGCTTCACGCCGGCATTGGCGCGGGTTTCGTTGATGAGCTGCAAAAAGAGCGTTTCTAAATTGGTTGGTGTCGTCATTCTTGAAAATGCCCCTTGGACAAAGGTTTTAGGCTTACATTCCGTCGCAATGGATCGGTCTTGTTAGAGTTCGGAATGCATGACCGCGCATGGCCCGCCAATGTGTTGACAATGTGATTGCCGGCGCTGCCGCCATCGCCGCGCGAGCAACGCGAGCCGCATCTCCGGCGGCGCGTTAAGACATTGCTAACCATAGGAGCGAGAAGCGGGACTTGCGGCATGCGATGGTGGGGATCCTGCGCTAGGATATGGGAGTTCCCAGGACAAACCGTTCATTTCGCACGATACCGCGCGGACACGATTCATTATGCTGCGTTTCCTCATCCTCCTCACCCTTGTTGCCGTCTTTGCTCATTTGTACGGACCCGTGCTCTTCAGCCGGGCGCCGCTTCTGAGCAAGCTGAAACGCATCCCGATCCAAACCGGTGTCTTTGCCGTTCTGGCGCTCGCGGCCGTCAACGGGTTCCGCAGCGATCCGCAGGTCTTCGAACCGCAGGTGTCCACGACGAAGCAAACGCCCGATGTCGACACGACGGCGGCCATTACACCGCCCGTCGTGCTGGAGCCCCTGCTGCCGAAGGATGCCGCCGCAGCTTGTGTCGAGAATGCCCTGAGCGAAGCCCGCGCAACGGAAGACGTGGTCGCCCAGACATGGCTGTCCTCCGTCGAAGGCTTTTTGGAGACGGCGCCCGGCGAAGTGACGGTTCAATTCGCCGTCGGCCCGCGAGCCGGTCCGCCCAAGGGCCCGCAATGCCGGTCCGAGGCACGCCTCACCTGCGCCGTTGCCGGTCGGGACGTCAGGCCCATCACGCCCGTTCACATGACAGGAGCGCAGATCGCCTGCTGAGCGGGACATCCGGGCCGATCTGGTCCCGATCCCAGGCAGCTGTCCCAAAATGTCTTGCAGATGTCCGAGACGATCAAGCAGACCTGCTTCAAAGGGTTACCCTGACAAGCCACACTGCCGGCCACTTGTGTGCGAGGAGCAAATGCCATGATCGAATCAAGTCGCCTCCGGATTGTCAGAATCGCCCCGATGGCGTGTCCTTTCTCCTTCCTGATGCTCATGACAATGACGGTTCTTGCGCCGACCTCGGTCAATGCCGGACCTTGCAGCGCTGACATCGACCGCCTTCAGGCCGCCGTCGATGCGCGGATCGACACGACTGCCGGGGTTGGGCGGACGGGGCGTGAAAGCACCGCGGCCACAGACCATCGTCAGCCGACTCCGGGCTCCATCGCCCGGGCTGAGGAAAATCTTGGCGAAGGGGCATCCTATGAGCAGGTTCTCGCGGCCCTGACCCAGGCCCGTGCGGCGGATCAGGCCGGCGACGCGACCTCATGCGAACGGGCTCTCGGGGCGGCCCGCAGCGCGATGGAGCGCTAGAGCATCGGACCCAAGAGTGGACCCACTTTTGGGATCCAATCCGATGCTCCTTCTTTGAGCTAGCGCATCGTTCTTTGCGGAAAACCGGGTCCACTTTTCCGTACGATGCGCTAAGCATCGATCCCAAAAGCGACTTCCACTTTTGGGATCGAGCCGAATAGATTGAGACACGCCGTGCGATCCGGTGATCCTGACTCCTGTGCTGTCCGAAAAGATCGGGGCGGCGTCAGTGCAGACCCGACATGATGCGCCGGATGGTTGCCTGGAGCAGCTCGATTGCGGATTCCGGCTGATCGTCGCCGGCAAGCATTGCGAGAGACGCATCACCACGCCCCATCATCGCCGTCTCAAGCACAGCGTAATAGGCGAGATCCCGTGTCCGGCCGCTGGTCTGATCTCGGAGAGAGCTGATCGCTTCGATGATCCCGAGCGATTGCCCGCTGCCGACGAGATCGCAGGCCTTTCTCAAGACGCCGAGGACTGTTGGTTCCATGGGTGCCCCTGTTGAGCCAGGTTCTGCCTGGCCTCATTCCGTTTGTGATGGTCGGCTCAGATGAGACCGAGCGCTTTTAACCAGGTTACCATAACGGATTGGTATCGACCGATGCGTATTGTCGCGCCCGCCTTCGTTCGCTTGCCAGCGGTACCCGTCCGGGCCTAGGGAACGGCCCGATAACCAAAACAACGACTGCTCCGGGGCATCTCAGTGGAAAAAGGCCTGTCAACTCTCGTCCGGCGAATGGTCTCGTTCTCCGGAAACAATCGCTTCATGGCCGCAATTCTCCCGCTGACCGTTCTGACGGTCACGGTGGCTGTCCTCCTCGGCGAGCAAGGCGCGATTGATGCACTGGCCCAGCGCTCGGCTTCCTTGCAGGTGGATCTCAACACGCCACTCGACTACCGGGATTTGGATGGGCCTCAAATTAAGGTTCTCATCCTGCTGGCGTCGGCGGCAGCCGTGCTTCCCGCCTGTCGGTTTTACGAGTTCCTCAAAGGGACGTTGAAGAGCCGTGCGGACAAAGCCTGAGGACGACCGCGTACGGTCACCTGGTGCCGGGGCGGGAGCCGTATAGGTTCAGTCTGGCACGGCACGCGAACGAAAGTGCTCCGGCTCATGTGAGGCCGGAGCGCTTTCGTGAATGCCGTTTTTAGTGTTAGCGCGCCTTCACGGCGTGATCGGTGAAGTCGCTGAAGATGCCATCGACGCCGAGAGCATAGAAGGCTTTGTATTCCGCCGCCGGGTCGCCCTTGAAGTCGGAGGTCAGGCGCTTCGGCTCGCTGCGGAAGGTCCAGGTGAACACCTGGAGACCGGCGGCATGGGCGTCCCTGACCACGCTCGACGGCTCCACGAGCACGCGGTCGCGCTCGTCGATCCTCCCATCGCCGTTGAGATCGTCCGGCTTGCCGTCGTTGTTCTTGTCGACCTGCTTGCTCGCCAGGATGTACGGCTTCCATGGGGCAACGATGTCGGCATAGGTCTTCACCTCGGCCAGACCTTCCTTCGTCAGGAGGTCCTTGTTGGTGCGTTTGTCGCCGACCACCGCGAAATCGTAGGGCTGCGCATAAGGAGCCTCCATCACCATGTTGCCGTCCTTGTCGACATCGGCTCCGTCGACGAGCTGTGCCAGGCGCACGTCGATCCTGGTGTTGAGATACTTGAGGTTCGCGGTCTCGAAGCTCTGGATCACCACGGGAGCGTCCTTGCCGGACCAGCCGGCCTCCTTGAGGATACCTACGAGGCGGTCTTCGATCGGAAGGCCAAGCGCGCCATGGAAGGTGGGATGCTTGGTCTCGGGTGCGATGCCGATGGCGCGCCCGCGCGCCGCCGATTCTGCCTTCACCAAATCGATCACCTCCTGAAGGGTCGGAACCTGAAACTGGCCGTTCTTGGACTGGTCGCGGTCCGCCATGGCCTGCTTGGCGCGCAGTTGCTTGATCTCGGCAAGCGTGAAGTCGCTGGCGAACCAATCCGTCGTGTCGACGCCGTCGACCTTCTTGGTGGTCTTGCGCGACGCGAATTCCGGACGGGTGGCAACATCGGTCGTGCCGCTCAGCATCGGTTCGTGACGGGCGATCAGCACACCGTCCTTGGTCACCACGAGGTCGGGCTCGACGAAGTCGGCTCCCGTCTCGATGGCAAGCTTATAGGCCTCAAGGGTGTGTTCCGGGAGATAGCCGCTGGCGCCACGGTGGGCGACCACGATCGTTCGTTCACCGGTCAGCGTCTTCTCTTGGGCCATGGCTGGACCGAGCAGCGCGGGCATTGATACGGCGAGTGCGCTCAAAATCACAATATGCTTCATGGGATCCTGTTCCTCCTGGACCGGTCACCTGCCATTGAAGCCATGACATCTCAATGACGATGTCGGCGCAATCCCTTCGACCGGCTCGCGGGAGTTATAGGGTTATATTTGTTGATCTCTTCGCTGGACGAAGTGGCCGCAAAGACGCACCATCAGGTCCTCCACTGGAGGCCCCGGATATGGGCGGCTCTGGCAAGTCAATGGTCCAGCGACGTCTGGCAGCGATTCTTGCCGCTGACGTGGTAGGCTTCTCGGCGCTCATGGGCGAGGATGAGGAAGGCACTCTCGCTCAGGTTAAGAGCCTGCGCCGGGAGATCATCGAGCCCAGAGCAACAGACCATCACGGGCGAATTGTGAAGACGACCGGCGATGGTTTCCTGGTTGAGTTCAGCAGCCCAACCGAGTCCGTCCAATGTGCCGTCGAGATGCAGGAAGCCCTTACATCAGGGGGCGCGGAGAATGCCGCTCGCCCGCTCCAGCTGAGGATCGGGATCAATCTTGGAGAGGTCATCTTCGAAGAGGATGGGGATATCTATGGCGACGGGGTTAATATTGCGGCCCGCCTTGAGCAGATGGCCCAACCGGGCAGCATCTGCATTTCGGCCAAGGTTTATGAGGAGGTGAGGGACAAGTTGCCTTACACCTTCCGGGACCGAGGCGAGCGGGCCGTCAAGAACATCGCCAAGCCGGTTCGGATCTACAGCCTCTTTGATGACAGCGTGACAGCAAGTCCGGCAAGCTTGGCGTTACCAGACCGGCCCTCGATAGCCGTTCTGCCGTTCGATTACATGAGCGACAACCGGGATGGCGAATTTCTGGCCGAAGGTCTTTCGGAGGACATTATTGCAGCCCTCTCGCGCATACGGTCGTTCTTCGTCATCGCACGCAACTCGACCTTCACGTACAAAGGACAGGCTGTGAACGTGCAGCAGGTCAGTCAGGAACTCGGTGTCCGTTATGTTCTTGAAGGCAGCGTCAGGCGCAGTCGTGACAAGGTGCGCATCACAGCGCAGTTGATCGACGCAACAACCGGGGTTCACCTTTGGGCGGACCGTTACGATGGCGCAGTCGACGATATTTTCGACCTTCAGGACCGCATCACGGCATGTGTGATCGGGGCGATCCAGCCCTCGATCCGAGCAGCTGAGATCGAACGCTCGCGTCGCAAGCGGCCGGATAGCCTGAATGCTTATGATCTGGTCATGCAGGCTCTGCCCCACGTCTGGTCCCTGGACGCGGCGTCTAATGAGGTTGCGAGCAGGTTGCTCAACGAAGCGCTGAAGCTCGATCCCGCCTATGCTCTCGCTCTGTCCCTTGCCTCCTGGTGCAGCGGACAGCGGGCCATCTATAACTGGTCAACCCACCCGGAGAATGACAGACGTGATGCATTGGAGAAAGCCCGGGCAGCCGCAGACTTGGATTCAGACGATCCGTTCGTGCTGACTGTGCTCGGAGCCGCCCACGCGATCTCCCGCGAGTTTGAGGCCGCGCTGCTGCTGCTGGACAAGGCCCTGGCACTTGATCCGAACTCGGCTTGGGCCTGGAACCGCAGCGGATGGCTACGCACATTCCGCGATGATCCTGAAACCGGAATCGATCACTTCCAGAGAGCAATCCGACTAAGTCCCTTCGATCCTATGGTCTTCAACTCCTATGCTGGGATTGGGGATGCGCATTTCGTGGCCGGGCGCTACGCGGAAGCAGTCCAATGGCTGGAGAGAGCCTATCTTGCTCATCCCAAAGCGTCCTGGATCAACAGGTTCCTCGCTGCATCATATGCACTGGATGGCAGACAGGATGAGGCCAAAGCGTGCGTCCAAAGGCTTCTCACGACGTATCCCGGCCTGACGGTGACAGCAGTGAGAGCTGCTCCTCCATTCAGTCCGGAGGCAATCAATCGCCTGTGTGAGGGTCTACGACGGGCTGGACTACCGGAATGAGCTTGATGATGCAGGCACCAAGCCGATGGGTGCGCGACGAGCACCTCAACGGCCTAGAGCAGCGGACCCAAAAAAGCTCCGGCCGATTGGGCCTGAAGCCGCCACCAGGATTCCTGGTGGCGGCTTTGCCTTCCGAGAAGTGCGAACCTCGCACGAACGTCAGAGAACGAACGTCACGTCATTGATATTGGTGATGCCTTGGACCACCACAATGTCATTGTCGCCGCCGGCAAGAGTCAGTTGGAGATTGCCGTTGACAACCTGGTTACTGAGCACGTCTGCATCGATCACATCCAACTCGGCTTCGCTGTAGCCGATAATGAGGTCCGTCTCCGTCACACCGTTCGCAGTCGCGCCACCGAAGACGAATGTGTCGCCGCCGAGACCACCTGTCAGAGTGTCGTTCCCAGCGCCGCCATCCACAGTGTCATTATCCGCATCGCCAGATATGGAATCGTTACCCGCACCACCTGTCAGAGTGTCGTTCCCGGATCCGCCTGTGATCTCTAGCGCTACGGCGATGTTCGTCTGAGCCGAACCGTCGATGGAGTCGTTACCGCCCAACCCGTCGACGTCGACGCGTTCTCCATTGGTGGTGTCGACGATGATGTTGCCGACATCACGCGTGAACCGGAATCCGCCGGCGAGGTCGGCGATTGTCATGACCTCGGCGGCGTCCGAACCGTTGAAGATCAGAGTGTCGGTGCCCGCACCGCCATCAAAGGTGTCGTTGCCGTCTCCAGGGTTCCAGGTGAAACTGTCGTCGCCATCTCCGCCGAGGGCGGTATCGTTACCGGTGTTGCCGATGATGGAATCATTACCCGCGCCACCCGTGAGGCTGTCGTTTCCGGCGCCACCGCTGATTTCCAGAACAACACTGGCATTCGTCTGGGCAGAGCCATCGATTGTGTCGTCGCCGCCCAATCCGTCCACATCAACGCGCTCAACGTTGGTGGTATCGACCGTGATGCTGCCGACATCACGGAAGAATTGGAAGCCGCCATTGCCCTGCGTCGTGATCGTCATAAGCTCAGCAGCGTCTGAGCCGTTGAAGATCAGCGTGTCCGTGCCGGCCCCGCCATCGAAAGTGTCGTCGCCGTCGCCGGGATCCCATTGGAAACTGTCGTCGCCAAGGCCGCCGGATGCAACGTCATTGCCGGTATTGCCGAGCATCGTGTCATTGCCGTCGCCGCCGTCCAGAATGTCATTGCCGGCACCACCTTCCAGAGAATCGTTGCCGGCGCCGCCGCTGATGTCCAGCACGACGGCGGCATTGGTCTGAGCGGAACCGTCGATGGTGTCGTTGCCGCCGAGGGCATTGACGTCGACCCGCTCCACATTGGTGGTGTCGACGGTGATATCGCCGACATTGCGGAAGAACTGGAAGCCGCCATTGGCAAGGGTCGTGATCGTCATCCGCTCGTCGGCATCCGAACCGTTGAAGATCAGAGTGTCCGTGCCGGCCCCGCCGTCGAAGGTGTCGTCCCCGTCGCCGGGGTCCCATCTGAAGCTGTCGTCGCCGTCTCCGCCAAACGCGACGTCATTGCCGGTACCGCCCCGAAGCACGTCGTTGCCGCTGCCGCCGTCCAGCGTGTCATTGCCGCTGCCCCCCAGCAGAGTGTCGTTGCCTTGCCCGCCGGACAGGCGGTCATTGCCGCTGCCGCCATCGAGAGAGTCGTTGCCTCGGCCTCCCGACAGGCGGTCGCGGCCGCTGCCTCCGAACAGACGGTCGTTACCGTTGCCACCGTCGAGGGTGTCATTGCCGTTGTTGCCGAACAGACGGTCATTGCCGTTGTCGCCGAACAGTCGATCGTTGCCGTTTCCGCCCTCGAGGGTGTCGTTGCCGCTGCGGCCGAACAATCGATCATTGCCGTTGCCGCCGAACAGGCGATCATTGCCGCTGCCGCCATCCAAGGAGTCATTGCCGCCCAGTCCGAGCAGGCGGTCGTTGCCACCTCTCCCAAAGATTCGATCAGCTCCAATGGTGCCAATCAGAGTATCGCGACGTCCACTGCCAAATATGAGTGCCATTCGATCCTCCCAGTTACGGAGAGCTTTCGCTTATGGGGATATAGGGCTTCACTACACCTTCTGTGGTACATCTTTTGCGGTATGCAGGTTACAGTAGCTGGCTGTCATTCCTTCCAATGAGTATATATTGAATGAATATGGCTTTGTTTAAGTTTTTCTGTGAGTTGATTCCTGTTTCCTCTTGAAGATCATGTAATTCTTTGTAGTTATTATGCCTCATAAACAAGAGCGGTCTTCTCGGTATTGTATGTGAGTACAAATCGCTGACTTCATGAACACATAACGAGAGGAAAAGTTCATTAAGTGCCAAAGCGAGCACATTTCATGAGCGCACCGCCTCGGCGACACGGTTCCAGCCGCGATTAATCGAACCAGAGGATGCAGGCTACCGCATCCTCCCGAAGCGCTCTGTGAGAGCGGACGAGCCGTCGCATCCTTACAAGCTTTGCTGACACGTTGCGGTGCTTAGGATTGCCCATACCTCTCGTGGGGGCGTTCAGGGCAGCGACATCTGTCCATCCGATGATCGGTATCGAAGCGGATAACGAGAGGAGGGGTTGCTGTAGCTCGCTGTCGGCGTTGGAGTCCGATCCGAGGAGGGGATTCGGTACGGGAGAAGATTATTCGAAAGAAATGTCCCGCCCGCCCGATGGTGCTCTTATTTGACAACCTTTCGGGCGGGCGGGCTCCAGCAGCGGTACGCAACATGCCCCTACGTGCCGGACGCTGATCGGTAGCCGGGAGAGAGTACGCTAGACTTGCTCTCGTGAGCCATTGGCTTGCTCGATTGCGCCTGTTTCGTTGAGGGGACGGCACTGGATGGAAATGATTACGTCATTGAAATATCCCGCTTCCTCGTTCGCTCGCTCACGAACCCACTCATCCGGCAATAACTCGGAGGAAGTGGATCGAAATCGACGGTTCCTCAGACAGACCGCCGCTGCGAATGCCGATGCGCCGCAGGTGACGAAAATTGTCATGCTGACGAAGAAGCAGGTGAAGTCGGTACCGTCCGAGGTATCGGCGGTGATCATATAGGTGTCGTGCAGGGCGAACAGCACCATACCCACCAAGGCGCCGCAACAGGCGAACTCGATCGGATCCTCTCTCCTGCGCGATGCAGGTTTCATCGTGCCGCTCCCAGGGAATCGATCATGGGTTGCCGAGAGTTCCGGCTAACCCCGAAAGTGTCGCGACCGGTTCGATCAATGCAGCGTCTGCAGGCAATGAGCGGCTTCCCAGACGAACGCGACGGCGGCAGCCAGTTCGTCTTCGTCGAACTCATGCCAGCCGATGCTGTCGATCTCCGCGCCGCTTGTCTGCGAGTGGAGTTTCAACCAGAACGGCGGCAGGCCAGCCATCGCAGCCTCGGCGTCCTCCGTCAGGCTGACATCGAGGCTGCCGAGCCGGACGACCGTCACCGTCCGGGCGGATTCCAGGTGATCCGGCCCGACGGCGAGCTGAACATAGGCACGGATGATCTTCTGCTCGATCCAGTCGGGGTTGAACTCAGGACAAACGGCATCGGTCGCGCCTATCGTGCGCAGATGGGACATTCCACTCTCCATCGGATTTGCGACAACCGGCGGCAAACAGCCGAACACATTGGGACTGCACAATTCAGCGACCGTCCCTACCCATGATGTCGATGGGAATGTTGATAGCGGAGACATCCTGCGAATGAATTGCTATCGTGGGACAAAGGCTTGTTGGATGGGGTCACCAGCATGCCGCCGGCGCGGATCTTCGTGGGCGAATGATGCGGTCATCCGGGCGAACACACCGTAACGTGCCTCCCAGTGCGGGCGGACTCATGACCAGACTTGCCGTCGCTCGCCTCGTCGCGGCCGGCATCGATCCTGCTCCCCTTCTCGACCAGACCGGAATCACATCCGCAAAGATCGACGATCCCGATGCCTGGCTGGCGGCGGACGGGCAAGTCATGCTCCTGAATCTGGCCGCGGATGCGCTGCAGGATGATCTTCTCGGATTTCACCTGGCCCAGGAATTCGATCTCCGACAGGCCGAACTGCTCTATTACGTTCTCGCCTCGTCCGAGGCTCTCGGCGACGCTCTGACCCGGGCCGAACGGTATTGCTCCATCGCCAACGAAAGCATCGTGCTGCGTTACATATCCGGGACCATGGCTGGGATCCGCTTCAACTATGCCGGCATTCCACGGCACTTGGACCGGCACCAGATGGAATTCTGGATGACGGCCATGGTGCGGATCTGCCGCCGCCTGACGGGCCGCGACATCAGCCCCATCCGCATGTCCATGACCCACCCTCGCTGCGCGAGATCGACAGCCATCGAGGAATTCGTCAGCTGTTCCATTGCCTTTGGTGCCGGTGCGGACGAGGTCGCCTTCGCACGCGGCGTAGCCCAGCTTCGGCTGCGAAACGCCGATCCCTACCTGAACAAGGTTCTCGTCAGGCAATGTGAGGACGCCCTGGCCCAGCACGAGCGGCTCGAAGGATCGTTCCAGGCGCGCGTGGAGAACGCTATCGCGCCATTGTTGCCGCATGGCAGGGCACGGGTGGACGACGTCGCGCGAGCCCTCGGCATGAGCCGGCGGACATTGGCGCGGCGTTTGGCGGAGGAGCACCTGAGCTTCACCGCCATTCTGGAGAGGGTCCGGCTCAACCTGGCGCATCACTACCTCAAGGATCCGGGCCTCTCGGTTTCGCGGATTGCCTGGCTGCTGGGCTTTCAGGAGACCAGTGCCTTCACGAATTCCTTCAGGCGGTGGACCGGCCTCACGCCGACGCAAATGCGCGCTCAGTCGAACGGTCATATGGAGGCTGATCCGTATTGAGCGCCAGGGCCGTGAGTGCCCATCCCTTACCTCGCGCTCGGCAAAACGGCGCCTCGATTGGGCGTCTCGGTATTGTCATGGGGCTGCTGGGATTGACAGAGAGACGGTCCGGCAGGCTATCGGTGATCGTATCGGCCTTGTGAAACGTTGAATCGCTTCGCAAAAGCCGAAGGAGTTCATCGGCCCGGACGGCTCACGCATTGCCGTGGCGAATCGACCCGGGCCGCGCCGGATGGGCGGTGCAGTGGGAGGAACCGAGTTTTGGTCAAGCGGATTGGTTCAAAGGCGTGGCGGGTCCAGGTGTCGGATGATGGTGCGATCATCGCTCTGGGCATTCGTGCCGAAACGGGCAAGGAATACGAGGTTCTTCTGGGCGCGGTGGATTCCACCCCCATCGTGACGGACCTGCTCAACGAGATGGTGCGAACCCACCGGGACAAGCCGCCCCGGACCTTTGCCGCAGATGCCGGGCCGAACCATGCCAAAAGCGTGCCGGTGCAGCCTTTGAGCACACGGGTCGAGCAGAGCGGCGAAAGACCCGTCCTCGTCCTGGACTTCGGCGGAACGGTCCTGAAGGTGGCAATCGACCCTGCCCAACTGCAGCAGGCTCTGTCCACTTCCTAATCTATTTCGACAGGTCCCGATGCCCCGGGCGCTTTCGAACCTTTGCCCAGGGTTGGCCGTTGCACGTCTAGAGCCTTGGATCGAAAAGTGGATTTGCACTTTTGGGATCGATCCGATGCTCTTTTCTTTGATGTGCGCGTCGTTTCCGCGGCCCTCCGGATCCGCACGATGCGCTAGTCTCATGCGGAGGGATGCGCCATGGCCTACGATACAGACGACAAGCCCGTCCTGCTGATCAAGAAGCTCGGGGGCGTTCTCCTCCTCATCTGCGGCCTCGCGCTCATGACGCTGGGCTACAGCGGGGACTCGACCGGACTGATCGTCCTCGGACTCCTCGCCGCCGCAGCAGGCGCGGTCCTGCTCGTGCTCAAGATCGTTCGGCGCAATCAAGGCCGTGAAGTCTGATCGGCGCCGGAGAGACCCTTGATCGCTGGAGTGGATCCGATGCTCCCTCCTATAAGTGGCGCATCGTTCGGCGCGGCCCTCTGGGTCCGCACGATGCGCTAGATCAAGCGGGCCTATCCAAGGCTTATTCGCTATCGCCAGCTTCCCAGAGGCGGCTATTTCGCGACCCGGGAAGGGTTGGACTCTTTTCAGAAGAGGTTCGCGCGGGCTTCAGACCGCTGCGCACATAGACCTGATGATTTTGGCGTAGGATGTGCGCCGTCTCTCACCCGTATGCGGCACCATTTGCGGGAGCCGAAGACAGCATGCAGGGCTTCTCGCTCCAGTGTCGGCGTTGGTCCGATGCGGCCTTCAAGGAAGGTTCGCGGTGTTATCCTGCGGAAAGTCCGCATGCCGCTCACAAGCCGACATTCTCTACAATCGGATCTGGGGGCGAGTTCTTTTAGCCCGTGTTCCGCTGTATACTACCGCTACTCCGTACATGGGGTCCCGGCTTTTCAATCCTGCAGCCCTATCGCGCGGCCCTTCAAGACAACTCCCACAGCCATCGCGGCAACAAGGACAGCGATGCTGCGGAAGAGGCCCTCGTATCCATATGTTGCAATCACGGGCGTGCTGACGAGCGGCGAACAGAACTGGCCGATAAACACTGAAGCAGTCAGGACACCGCCGGACACCCCCCTCCGCTGGGGCGGAGCAAGCCCCAAGGCAAGGGTCACGAAGCTCGGCGAGACCAATGCATAGCCTGCACCGATAGCCGCGGCTGCCGCGAACCAGGCCAGAGGCGTCGCAGCAAAGGCCAGCAACAAGAAACCGAGGGCCATTGCGCCATAGCCCAGAGTGAAGACGCCAACGTAGCCTGTTGCTCGCCGGACCCGGCCGTACAGCAGCGCGAGGCTGCCGCCTGAAAGCATCAGGACGCCGAGCGCTGAGCCGGTCATCACTGGGCTGTCATAGCCCGCCTCTTCGAAGAAGAACGACAACTGCGTCGGCATGACAAAAAAGATCATGTTCGTCGCCGCCTGGAGAAGCACGAGCAATCCGAAGGCGAAGCCCCATGATGAAAGTTCTGGGGCACTGTCCTCCGGCTTGGCATCAGTATTGGGAGAGGTCCGGGGATGATCGACGATGGCCTTCCAAATCAATGGCAGGAAGGCCGTGGCAACTCCGTAGATGACGAACGGCAGACGTGGCGAGACCATCGCGAACCATCCGGCGAGCGAGATGAAGGCGAGACCTCCGAAGTTCCGAGCCGATATCTGAAGTCCTGTCAGTGTGCTCCGGTCGTCGCCGGTGAAGTAGTCGCCGACGAGCGCGGTCTGGGCCGTCATGATGAGGGCGACAGCGACCCCTAAGGCCAGACGGCTGGCAAAGATGCTCGGAAGGTCGGGAAGAAGCAGCCCCGCACAGCCAGAGATCACGAAGAGAATGACCCCTGCAAGGAGCATCTGACGCCGGCTGTATCGGTCAGCAACGAGGCCGGTGAACGGCGCGAAGATGGCGACGCTGAATGAGGGTGCGGGCACCAGCAGGCGTACCAGCGTCGCAGCATGCGGATCATCCGCGAACAGGCGCTCGAGTCCGGGGAGGGCCGGACTGATCGTGGCATTTGCCATGGTCGTGAGCGATGCCGCCATCAGCAGCGCCATCGCTCGCGGATCTCGCCAGATCTGCGTCTGTCTCGGGATTGTAGTGATGGCCACCGCTTGCCTCTTGCTCAAATTGATGATTCGAGAGACGATACGACTTCAAGTCAACTTGAGGTCAAGTATGCGGATGCTGGATATCGGAGAGGTTGCCCAACGATCGGGCGTGCCGCCCTCGACGCTACGCTACTATGAGGAGATTGGCTTGATCCGATCCATCAGCCGGCATGGGCTACGGCGGCAATTCGATGCCGACGTCCTCTTGAAGCTGTCCCTGATCGAACTCGGGAAAACGGCAGGCTTCTCCCTCGCGGAGATTGCGGGCATGTTCAGTGCGGACGGCCGGCCCGACATTCCCCGCGATCAATTGCACGCCAAGGCAGATGATTTGCAGCGGCAGATGCTTGACCTACGGATGCTGCGGGACGCCCTTCGGCACGTTGCGGACTGTCCTGCCCCCACGCATCTGGAATGTCCAACCTTCCGCAAGCTCTTGAAAGCGGCGACGCGCAGACACTTCAGCCGTCCGACATCCAGCATCGGACGTCGAGGAAGCCATCGGCTGGGCGAATAGCTAGCGGATAGCTCCCAGGCATCAGCTCGAATGAAGTGTCTCAGAAAAGAGGGTCGACTTCGGGTCAACGCCGGAAGGCAGGTGAGCCTGTGCAAAGGTCCGTTGATGTTCACGTCTCGGACCTCGCGTCATTCCCTCAAATCCCCTCACCATCCTTGAACCACCATTCCCGCACGTCTCAGCCATCGCCTTCCTCTCGCTGGATGCGTTCGAGATGAGCGAAGAGTTGGTCACGCAGCTCTTGGAGGCTGTGACCTTTTTCTTGAGGTCGGGGTAATCGGGCGACGGGCAGGGGACGTGCTTGTCCATCTCGCCCAGCATGCGGTGGCGTAGATACCCGATGCGGTTTGTTCGCGGGGAACCGGGCCTGCCTGGGTGGCAGGCCCGGCCGATCCCGGTCAGAGCAGATTGGTCTCGACGTTGATGTTGCCGTGCGTCGCCTTGGAGTACGGGCAGATCGCGTGGGCCGCGTCGATCAGCGTCTGCGCGACCTCGCGCTCGATCCCCGGTACGCTGACGTTGAGGCGGGCCTGCAGGAAGTAGGCGCCGCCGTCGCGGATCAGATCGATCTCGGTCTCGACCGTCGGCAGGGTCGGGAAGGTGATCTTCCGTTGGGCGGCCGCCAGCTCGAGTGCACCAATGTAGCAGGCCGACCAGGCGGCGCCGAACAGGTTCTCGGCGGCCGGGTGCGGCTGGGACAGCTTGAGGTCGAGGAACCCGTCGCTGCTGCGCGTGCCGCCGTTGCGGCCGCCGATGTTGTGAGTCTTTCCGGTGAAGAGGACGTTCGCAGCCATGATGAAACCCTTTCTGTGTCGTTTAAATCGTATCCGATTAATTCGGATGCGATGCAAATACGCCTCGGGAAAAGGCATGTCAAGCACTTTCGATTTAATCGGATACGATTTATATTCGGGCAACAGCGACACCCGCGGAGAGGCCCATGCCCCAGACCCCAAGACCGCAAACTCCCACCAGGCCCAGGCCTGAGGCCCCGCAGGCCAGCGGCGACGGCCCGAAGCTGTCGAATTTTCTGTGCTTCGCGATCTACTCGGCCAACCTCGCCTTCGGCCGCGCCTACAAGCCGCTCCTGGACAAGCTTGGCCTGACCTACACCCAGTACATCGCCCTGGTGGCGCTGTCCGAGGCGGACGACCAGACCGTCGGAGCCCTCGGCGAGAGGCTGTTTTTGGAATCCAACACGCTGACGCCGATCCTCAAGAAGCTCGAGGCGAGCGGCTATCTCCGGCGGCACCGCGATCCCGCCGACGAGCGGCAGGTGCGGGTCAGCCTGACGCCGGCCGGCCGCCACCTGCTCGAGACGGATCCGGGCGCGGCGCTGGTCGACGCCATCGGGCTCGGAGCGGACTTTCCTGCCACGCAGAAGACCGTGGCACGAATCCGTGACAATCTCCTGCGCGCCACGCAGGCTAAATCCTGAGGCGCGGAGACACAGCCAGAGCGTCGAATGGTGGAGACTGCGAGAGGCAAGGGACGAGGCGCGTCCGACGCCGCCGCTTGCTCGCCACGCCGCCGAGGTATAGCCTGCTAGGGCGTGTATTTATAAAGGCGCTGATGCCGGCTTTAAGAGCTCAGCAGAATCTTCTGCTTGATTAAGCGCGTTGCCGGTTTGACCCAAACGCGGTCATCATGTTGCGTTTCGCGTGCGAGCAAATTCTTTGACAAGAGATGGGAGTTACCCGTGCCGCGTCGGCGCGTTTGAACGAACGCTCCTGAAGTCGAGCTGCAAATCGAAGCGGAGGAATGAGCATGACGAGAATTCCATCCTCGCTGATGATTGTTGCGTTGGTACCGGCCGTCTTGGGCGGTATCGCCATAGCCGCACAAGACAAGTACACGGTGCAAGTGCCCGATGGACTCGCATTCTCCGACTTCAGGGGATATGAAAGCTGGGAGGTCGTCTCCGTCGCGATGACCGACGCGACCGGCCCGGCGATGTCGGGCGAGGGCGATGCAGTGCTCAACGTGATCATGGCCAATCTGGCGATGATCGAGGCCTATCGAAACGGCGTTCCCGGTAACGGCACGAAATTCCCCGACGGCTCGAAGATTGCGAAGATCCAGTGGATACCGAAAAAGAGTGCCGAGTCACCCTTTTCCGTAAATGTGCCGGACACTCTGAGGAATGTTGCTTTCATTGAAAAGGACAGCAAGCGATTTCCGGACAGTGGCGGATGGGGATATGCCAACTTCAACTATGACGCTGCATCCAAGACGTTCACGCCCGATGGACAAGGCTCCAATTGCGGACACGCGTGCCACACAATCGTGGAGGCAAAAGATTTCATTTTTCACTCGTACCAGACGCGGTGAACACCTTCCCCAGCGGGCTTCAGGCCCCTCCGCGAGTCGCTCGGAAGATTGTGGCGCGTACGTTGCGCAAGGCGACATCAGGGTCCAGATGGGCATTCATCGATGGAACCAAACAAGCTCTTGGCATCCTGACGCTTAGGCTGGGAGCAGAAAGGAGATCGCCGTCCTGACGGGCGATCCCCATCCACGCGACTTCCGAGTTAGCGCATCGTGCGAAAAAGTGGATCCGGTTTTCCGCCCCGAACGATGCGCTACTTAAGGGATTGAGCATCGGATCGATCCCAAAAATGGAGTCCACTTTTGGGATCGATCCGATGCTCTAGACAATGGCGTCGGAGTTGAACTCACCCGGCTGGCCGGCGCCCACGACCGTAATGCCGGTCTCGAAATTGCCGGTCCCGTTCAGGTCCGCCAACAGATAGCCGGTATCGTCGGTTTCGTTGGCGAGGTAGACATAGGTCAGGCCCTCGTTGCTGTGGTTCTGGTTCGCCTCGGCGTGCGCCTCGTCCATCGAGGTCGCTTCGGTGGTCTCCCACACGAAATTGTCGGACGTCCCGGCGATCGGAAGATCAATCTTGTCGTTATCGCCGTTGTAGTGAAAATCGAGGATCCGGTCCGAGTGCGTAGAAGTGGACGGGCTCTCGTTGATCGCGTCATTGTAGTAGAACGTATCCTGACCCGTGCCGCCGATCATTTGGTCTGCCCCCAGACCGCCCATCAGAAGGTCACTGCCGTCCTCACCACCCAGGGTATCGTCTTCATCTCCACCGAAGAGCTCGTCGTTTTCGGTGTTGCCCCAGAGATAGTCCGGGCCCTCGTCGCCATAGAGACGGTCGGCTCCCGGTCCGCCGTCCAGATGGTCGGAACCTTCCTTGCCGAACAGGGTGTCGTTTCCGCCGCCGCCGTTGACCGTATCATCGCTCGAACGGCCCGACAGCGTTTCATCGGCCTCGGTACCATCGATGGTATGTGGGGTGAGTTCGCTGATCTCGGGACGAGTGCTCAGATCACTGGAGTAGGGGCGAAAAAAGGACATGCTGCTTTCCTCTGGTTGCGAGCGCGTTTCTGCTCAGCGAGCCCTATGCCAGAGGGGAGAAGAACGTGCTGTGATGCAGTTCACAGCCGTTGAGGGGCGACGCCCGGCGCCTCGTAAAGCCATAATGCCGATAAACGCATTTACGGAGCCGGATAGAGATGCATTTTCAGGCGGCCTCGACGTCCGTCTCCCACGCGGCGGGTATGGGCGCATTCACGTCGCATACAACTCCGGCAGGATCATAGGTGATGGCGACCTCACCCGCGAGTTCCAGCGCCAGGCTGCGCTCGATCAGGCGCGATCCGAAACCCTTTTGGGCTGGCGGCGACACCGGAGGGCCTCCACGCTCCTGCCAGCGCAAGGCGAGGTGTGGCGGATCGCCGGGCGTGACGGTCCACGTAATCGCCACTCGCCCCGTCGGGACGGAGAGCGCGCCGTACTTGGCCGCATTGGTCGCCAACTCATGCAACGCCAAGCTCAATGCCAGCGCTACCCTTGGTGTCAACCGTAGTTCCGGCCCGCCGATTTCGAAGCGTTGGCGCTGGTAGGGAGCAAGAACCTGGGCGACAACAGCCGCCATTTCGGCCCCGTCCCAGTTCTCGCGTGTGAGCAGGTCGTGAGCGCGGGACAGAGCTTGCAGCCGCGCTTCAAAAATCTCGCGCGCTCCAATGTCCAACGGGCCCGTGCGGAAGCTCTGCCGCGCGATGGCCTGCACGGTCGCCAGCGTATTCTTCACGCGGTGATTCAGTTCATGCACCAGGGTCTGTTGCAGACGCTCGGCCCGCTTGCGCTCGGTGATGTCGCGCGCGATCTTCGAGGCACCGACGACCTCGCCCTTGGCGTTCCTAACCGGCGAGATCGTCAGCGAGATCTCGACCGGACTGCCGTCCTTGCGCTGGCGAACGGTTTCGAAGTGATGGACGCTCTCGCCCCAACGGAGACGTTCGAGAATCTTCGGTTCTTCCTCCAGCCGATCCTCTGGAATCAGGATGGTGATCGGCTGTCCGATCACCTCCTCGGCCTGATAGCCGAAGAGCAGTTCCGCCCCTCTGTTCCAGCTTGTGATGATGCCGTTGAGATTCTTGCTGATGATGGCATCGTCCGACGACTCGATGATCGCAGCCAGCCACCGCTCGACCTCCTCGGCCTGCTTGCGCTCGGTGATGTCAACCACGGCACCGGGAAATCGTATTGGCTTCCCGGCTTTGTCGTAGAGGCACTCGCCGCGCGCCTCGATCCAGTGGATCGAACCGTCCTGGTGCAGAAGGCGATAGTCTTGAATGTATTTCTCGCCCGTTGCGATGGCCTGATTGACCGCATCGGCGATCCGGCTTCTGTCGTCGGGATGGATGCCGGCGAGATAGTCGGCAAGCGGTGCGCCCTTCTCGCCCTTCTTAGGATCGACGGAGAACATCGTCGCGAATCTCGCATCCGAGTAGAACCTGTCGGACGGAATGTGCCAGTCGAAGGTCCCGATCATTCCCGACGCGCTGAGGGCATGGGACACACGCTCCTGGGTTTTCGCCAGCGCCCGTTGCGCCAGGACACGCTCAGTCGTCTCACTGACGATGCACAGGACGCCCGCCACCGCGCCTGCCTCATCGTGAACCGCGGAGTAGGAGATGTCGAAGTATACGTCTTCGGGAGCATCGTGTCGTTCGATGTAGAAGGGCCGATCCTTGGCGAAGACCGTCTCGCCTGTGCGAAGCACGCTCTGGAGTAGCGGCTCAAGATCATCCCAGAGTTCGCTCCAGTTCTCCCGCGCCGGACGTCCGAGGGCTCGCGGATGCTTGTCGCCGATGGTCGGCGCGTAGGCGTCGTTGTAGAGCGCGATGAAGTCCGGTCCCCAGAACAACACGATCTGCGCCTTCGCGGGGAGCAGGAGGCTGACAGCGGATTTGAGACTTGGCGGCCACTCGGAAACCGGCCCCAGGCTGGTCTTCGACCAGTCGAACGCGCCGATGAGCGCGCCCATTTCGCCGCCACGGAGGAAGGCGGGGTCAAACGGAGGTGACTTCTTGTCCATCGCGGTTGTTCTTGTTCTGCTGATGACGGCTGGGCTCCACGCGGCGATCCTGTTCAGCCAACAGGCGCAGAGCGGCCCGAACGACCTCGCTGGCACTGCGGTAATGGCCGGTGCCGATCTTCTCGTCGATGAATGCGGTTAGTTCCCGCGTGAGCGACACGCTGCGAACGAACTTGGCGGGCACGGGAGGGCGATCCTGTCGAGGTCGTAAAAGTTAATACCCTTATAGGGCTTCCCCCAAGCGGAACAAGTAGCAACCGGGCTATCCCTGTCCCCGAACCGGTTCATATTCATTGCCTAGTGAAGGGCCTTAGAGGCTGACTGAAAACTCCCGGAACGCATCCTGTGGCTGCATCCTGGCAGGAATAGGAAGCTTAATCAGGCCCAAACGGGACAGATTTTCACCGTTTCAGGTGCGGGGAGCGCCAGGAAGACACCTCGGTGGCAGCGGATAGCCGCATTTTGAGTCAGACTCTTAGAGCTTCCAAAGCCGTCAGTTTAAATGGACGCCGCTATGCGACGGCTCCTGCCCAACAAAAGTACGATTTGCCAGTAGGCTGTTCGCCTTGGAAATTTTCTCCACCTAACAAGAAGAAAAGGTAGGTAGATGGAGCTGTCAGTCGGCGCTAAGGTGCGTGTGTATTTTTATCCTCCCAAGACGACGCGTAGTTTTGTTGAAGGGGTTATTGACCGTAACGACATCAATACTTTCCGGGGTCTGAGTTTCTCGCTCAAAACTACCCGAGAGGTTGTTCTGGGGCACGAGATCTCAACCCCTCGGAGCCTGCCTTACATCATCGCCTACGTGAAGGAAGACGATTTCGAGGGGCGGATCGAAGTCCTGGAGCCTGCCGTCCGACCCGCGGCAGAGCCGGTGGTCGAGGGTGTGTCCGAAGCCGAAGCAGATCATGTGCCCCAGACGGAGCCCAGCGAAAGCGTCGAAAAGCTTAGTCCCCAGGTTGAGACGCAGGTTGAGGCGGAAGTCGAACCGGAGTCCCAGACGCGGGGCTGGAGACGGCTGTTCAATCGGGCTGCCTGACGAGGGCCGATCGGCAGCCCGGTACCAGGCGCTGCCTTTTCAGCGGCTGTGATGCGAGCTGCGACGGCTCATGCTTTTCGGAAGGTTCGGCGCTATCATGTCGGACATGACCGACAAGCTGAAACGGCGGCTGACCACCGTGCTGTGTGCCGATGTAGAGGGCTATTCACGCCTGATGGAGACGGATGAGGCCAGCACATTGGAGACGCTGCGCCGCTATCGCACCGCCATGGCGGCACTGATCGAGCGCCATGACGGACGGATCGTCAACACCTGGGGTGACGCCGTCATCGCCGAGTTCGCCAGCGTCGTCGAGGCGGTGCAATGTGCCATTGAAACCCAGCAGGAGCTTGCCGCCCAAGACCCTCATCTGCCTGAGGCACAGCGCATGCGGTTCCGCATTGGCATCAATCTCGGCGACGTGATGGTCGACGGCTCGGACATTTACGGCGACGGCGTCAACATCGCGGCACGGCTCCAGGAACTGGCCGATCCCGGCGGGATCCTGATCTCCGGCCCGGTCTACGATCAGGTCCACAACAAGCTGTCCGTGGGCTTCGATTATCTCGGCCGGCAGCAGATGAAGAACGTGGCAGCTCCCGTGACGAGCTACCGGGTGACCGTCAATGGCACGATGGAAGAACGCCATGGCATCGTCAACGAGGTTGCCACGCAACCGGCTTCGGATGAGCGCCCACTGAAAAGGGGCGTGCGGTCGTCCTCCGATTGGTTCGCCAATCTTCCACGCCCTGTCGCGGCGGTCCTTGTCATCAGCGGGTTTCTATTTCTGATCAACGCCTTCAGTGGCCTGCACGAAATCTGGTTCCATTGGCCCACGACCGCGATGCTGTTGATCGTTGGCTTGTGGATGGTATTCCGGCGCAAGCCAACTCAAGAGCGACAGGAACAGCACCGAACAGGCCGCCGCGAGTGAGGGAGTAGCTCGCGCGTTCTGACAAGGCGTGCTTTAAGGCTTGTGGGGATTTATCGTGAATTGATGACGGCGGCTGCGAGATAGATCATGGCGGAGAAGCTTTGGTCGGTTTTGTCGGCTCTCATGGCAATGCGCTTGAACTCTTTGAGCTTGCAGAA
>NZ_JBVVAK010000028.1:61229-78022 GCF_055792825.1 Microvirga sp. GN3 | reverse complement strand
CCAGGCCGACTGTGGTAATCTGCATGGCGGACGCTCCCTCTCCTTGTGGCCCTCTTCATGACGACCACCCTTTGGCACTTTGATGCCGGTGAGCAGGGAGCGTCCACTCCATCAACTTAACGGGCTTTACTCGCGTTGTGCGGGTTCCCGGCCTGAACCAGAGCATGTACTTTCGATGGGTTAGAGTCGGGCATGACGCGAGCAAACAGCTCCGATTTGCTTAAGTTGATGGAGTGGACGCTCCCTGCTCACCGGCATCAAAGTGCCAAAGGGTGGTCGTCATGAAGAGGGCCACAAGGAGAGGGAGCGTCCGCCATGCAGATTAGCACAGTCGGCCTTCTCTATTCAGCCGCCTCCAGTCAAGCACTTTCGGACGCCTCGGCCTCGCGGCTGGAACTGTCCCGCGGGCTCTCGCTTCTCTCCGGAATCGGCCTAACGGCCCTTCCACTATGGGGTCAGATGAATGAAGTGGAACGATCTGGACCGCGTCCTTCCTGTCTTGCATGACCGGAGGAACACCCGACTGTGCGGACCCACCTCATTCATCGTCCCGCGAGGGACAGACATCCGCCTTCAGGCGGAACCTTGTGCTTCTGGCGCGACAGCTTCGGCTCAGACAGGCCTGGTCATGCGGCCCGAACCTCTCGGGTCCAGCGGAATTCGGTTCCATCCGACCAGATGCGATGCAGGATGGTCGCTAACCGGCGGGCTAGTGCGACGACTGCCTTTCGTCCGCCACGCCGCTGGGCCACCTTCATGGCCCAGGCTTTCAGCCAGGATCAGCGGGTCATGCGGGTGAGCATGGTCTGAGCCGCCTCAAACAACAGCGTTCGCATCATGGCGTCCCCGCACAGCGAGATCCGGCCGACCCGGCTGCTCTCCCCTGACTGATGCAGGACGGGTGTCAGCCCCAAGGCAGGCCCCACCGCCTTGGAGCTCCGGAACCGGGCTGGTGTGTCGATCGTCGCCACAAAGGCCAGGGACACCACCGGCCCCACTCCCGGAACCGTCATCAGGCGCCGACACACCTCATCATTGCGGACCAGTGCCAGCAGCTTGCGATGCAGGGTGGCAAAGTGCTCGCGCAACTCGCGACGGGCCTGCAGCAGCGGTTGGATGACCTCGATCAGATCGGGCATGCTCTCGATGAGCTCATGGATGCGCACCTCGAACCGAACCGCCCCGACGGTCCCGACTTTGAGCCCGAAGTTGCGCAACAGACCGCGGATGTCGTTCTCAACCGCGAGGGCTTTCTCCTGCAGGAGCTTGCGAGCGGTGAGCAGAGCCCGGCGCTTCTGACTTGAGAGCGTCTTCACATGCACTGGGCGGAAGAGGTTGACACGCATCATCTGGGCGATGCCACGGGCATCGTGGCGATCCGTCTTGTTCACCTGAGCTTTGAGAAAAGCCCTGGTGTGCCGCGCCTCGATGCACACAACGGGAAGCCCGGCCTGGGCAAGCCCCTCGAAGAGCCATTGGGAGAGTGGGCCCGCCTCAAGACCAACCCGCTCGAGGTGCCAGGCAGCGTCCCGCAGGACCTGCACAAGATCCCCCGGATGGCTGACGACCTTGACCTCACGGCAGATCTTCCCCGTCTCGTCCAGGATGCACACGGAGGTTTCTTTGACCGCGATGTCCAAACCCGCATAGTGCTTCATGTTGCGTTTCTCCCACTGAGGCTCGAGGCCGTGACCTCGTTGTACCATCAGCCTGGAACGCTGCACCTCATGGCGATGTGGCAGAGGCGGCGCCAGGCCGAATACCTCATCCGAGAATTCGCATTTGCCGTTGAGAAAGCGCGAGGGGATGATGCAGGGCTTTCGATCACCGGGAAGCCTGCAGAGGTTCGTCAATGTCTTCTCGGCTGTGCGCAATCTCTTCGTTCCGTCTCGCACTCACGGCTCTGCCCTTGCTACCCATCTGCATCGCCTCAGTGCCATCGCGGGATGGAAGTCTGCAGCCGGCGTTGCAGCGTGAGTCCGTTAGGTGAGCGAGTTTGCCTCAGCGCGCCGGTGCCGGTTAATGTGACAACGCCCCTTGCGCTGCCCCCTAGTTAGGGGATGTTGCGGACGATGTCGGCTGCTTCAGACGCCGAGAACCCACCATCACTGACAAGATTCCTCTCGAGGTCAGCCTTGTCTTCCCCTTCAATCTCGATACGGTCGCCCTTCCAGACAGAAGACGGGAAGACCACACCCCCATCATCGTGGGTAATAGTCCCTGGAGCATCTTCCTTCTGGATCGTGCTCGCACGCAACTCTGGCCCATTACTGTGCTTCTCGACAACGACATGGCGGCCATCAACAGTGCCATCCCAAACAGGAATCCATGGCATCCTCATTCTCCTTTTTGGCCGAGCCGCGCTACAATGTCATAAAACTACAGCGCCATAGCACTACAGGTTTTTAGTGCTATGGCGCTGTAGTGCAAGCTTCTATGGAGATTACGGGTTGTCTTACTGCGGAGGCTCCCCGCAACCCCTTGTGCACCCCCATCACGCACATCGCCTCCACTGCCTCAGCCCCGTTCAGCCAACTTGGGACGGGGCTTGTTCGTGCTCCATAACCCGCATCACCTGGGTAGGCATCCATTCTTTGCCTCGGGCGGTTCTGATGTGTCGCTCATTCAGAGCCGCCGCAATCTGCCAGAGAGACGTGGCGCCACTGGCCTGGATGTCCTCCACGATTGGCCCGATGTCCGCAGCCCAGCGCTTGGCTGCATCAAGGTCCTTGGGCCGGATTTCGCGGAAGCCCCTTTTGGAATGACCTTGATCTAGTCTGGTGCAGGGTATGCGCCTAAAATCGAGACGGGTTGGATATGAATAGTAAATCCTGTTATGTGCCTCATTAAAAACTCAATTTAGTGTAAATATTATTTAAGAGACATAAATAAAACCCAAGCACAAGAAGCTACAACATAGCCCGAAATGCTATAATTACTGGTAATTGTATTTATCTATTTTAGGAAAAAACAGATGTCTGTCGATCAACATACGACGCGCCATTCGAAAACGACACACGATCCCATGCGGTCTGGTCTACACTCGGCCTCCGCGAGCGCCCAGCGCTTCACAGATCAGGTGACGCAGGCTTTTGGCATGACGAGCGAGGGAGGTGTGGACCTCTCCCGCCAGACCTCCCAAAACCTTGAGGTCGTCACCAACGCTGCCGCTTTGCTGACGCGTGGGGGGCAGGACCTCTCTCGCGAGTGTTTCAGTCTCATGCAGGAGCGCCTGCAGAAGAACCTCGATGATTTCGGCGCGCTGGCACGCTGCCGATCCATTCCAGACTTCATGGCTGCCCAGACCAACCTCGTGCGGGACAATTTGGAGCAGACCATTGAGAGCACGCGCCGGATTGCCGAGGTCGCCACGCGGGTGGCGAATGAGGCCAGCCAGACCCTCACGGCTCAGACGAAAAAGGCCCACCGTGTGGCCTAGGGCTTTTGAGTACTCGGTGCAGATGACCCGAAAGGCGACCGAGGGGCCGCCTTGGCCCTCTTCTGCTGTCTACCGTGTCAAGGCGGCGGAATTTGCAGAAGCTCCATAAAAGCCTATGAGTGAGCGATCGCTGACTTGTGTCTCACAGGCGTCAGCGGCTGAGGGCTATGTGCTCCCGCCTGTCGTGCGGAGCGCATAAATGCCTGATAGCCCTCTTCCGGATCCGCCAATCGACATCGAAATCTTGATCGCGGAAGCGCAGGCCGCACGGGTTCTCGCGCATGTCCGGGCCATCCTCTCCCGATTAAAATCACACGTGCGTGGAACCGCCGAGCTCCAAGGTGAAGCAGATGGATGAGTTTTTTGACGACGGCGAGGGACCCATTCGAGGTCTCCGTCTGCCGCTGAACGCTTGGATCGTGCTGGATAGAGAGAACATTACGACGCTCCCCCAGCTAACCGCTACTGTGGACCGGATCGAGCGGTTTTCAGGTATCGGACCAAAGACGGCACGAGCAATCAGGGTCGAGCTTGGTCGTGTCGCACTCTTCGAAGCTCTGGGAACTGAGCCTTAACGGCACTGTGGGGCCGCGAATTTCCAAGGAGGCCTGTGTGGAACGACGAACAAACCGCCCCCTCCTGAGTTTGTAGGCATCCTCTCAGAGGGGTCGCGATGCCACGCTTCTACTTCGACATGCGGGACGACGGCAGCTTCACGCCCGATGACGAGGGCCTTGAGTTCGACAGCCTGGACGCCGCCGAATGCGCAGCGGCTAAGGCAGCGGCGGAGATCATGCGGGAGCGGCTACCGAGAAGCGATACCCATAAGGTCACGGTCGAGATGCGGGACGAACACCGCCAGCTGGTGGGGACCGTGATGGTGCTGATGGAGGTTCACCGAGTCAATTCTGCGGCGCCGCTTCTAACCGCGTGAGGAAGAAACGCCGCGTAATTCCGAGAACTCCCTTAATGAAATGAGCATACGCTGAGCCCGTGTATCTGGATTCTTGGGTGATGATGGATTTCGCAAGTCTGAAGCTTGGAGCTAGGCGCCGAGTTGAAAGACAAAGAAGAGCCCGAATCCGACGATAATCAGCCCGGCGCTCACGGTCTTTGCTACAAGCAGAGGTATTGCGGCGCTTTCGATTTCGGCACGCCTTTCGGCTCTCTCGACGGTGGGCATGCGCTCCACAGCGGCCCTGTGCTGGGCATAGAGGTTAGTGGCATTGTAGAAGCCGTCAGGGCCACCCCGCTGCAATTCGACAGTAAGGGCGATCGCCCCGATGATCAGACCGAGGACGCCTACCCCAAGAAAACCGACGATCTGATAGGCGACGTAGGACGTTGCTCCGAGGCTGACCACCAGCAGGACGAGATAAACCAAGTATGATGTCCGGAAGCGCAGGTGCATGGTGCCTTCAGAGACGAAGTCGAACCTGACAACAAGGTTTCGGCCACTTCGGTTCGCGAGCTACACAGCCCACCAGAGGCAGGCTGAATGCTAAGCTGCTTGGGCAGACGCCGAATTGACGGCATGGCCCGTAGCATCAAAGGTACTATCACGGTGGAAGGCCACCAGAGAACACGAGTTGCTGTTCGGTTTCCGCTCCAACAATTTCTTCAAGAGGGGTTTGAGCCAAGTGTATTCGTTAGATCAACGGCCACACGAGCAGAATAAGCGGCAGGCCAAGCAAGACAACGATAAAGGAGAGCGGGAGCCCCAATCTCCAGTAATCACCAAACCGATATCCTCCCGGTCCCATTACCAGCGTGTTGCACTGGTGCCCGAACGGCGTCAGGAAATCGCAGGCTGCACCCACCGCAACCGCCATGAGAAAGGCGTCGGGCCTGTAGCCAAGTCGCCCGGCAAAGGTCGCCGCGATGGGAGCCATCACCAGCACCGTCGCCGCATTGTTCAGGAACGGCGTCACGGCCATGGCCGCCACCATGATCAGCGCTAGCGCACCATAGGATGGGAGGGTGCTGGCAAGCTGCGACAGCCATCCGGCCAGGAGATCGGCGCCACCGGTCGTGCGGATCGATTCACTGACCGGAATCAGGGCCCCCAGCATCACCAGAATGGGCCAATCGACAGCTTCGTACGCCTCGCGCAGCGAGAGCGCCCGAAGCAGGATCATCAGGCCGGCGGCCGTGAAGAAGGCAGTGGCGACGGGCAGCACGCCGATCGCCGTGAGCCCCATGGCACCGCCGAGGACCACCACCGGGACGAGGCCCTGCCGCACATTGCCCAGGCGGATTTCCCGCTCGGCCAGCGGCAGGCAGCCGAGTTCCTTCAGCTTGTCCGGAAGCCGGGAAAGATCGCCCTTCAGCACCAGGACGTCACCAGTCTGCAAGGTGATATCCCGCAGGCGCTCGGTAAACCGCTCACCGCTGCGACTGACCGCAAGGAGATTGATGTTGAAACGCTCGTGCAACGCCATGCGCTTGGCCGTTTGACCGATCAGCATCGAGGTCGGTCCTACGACGGCCTCGATTCCCCCGATCTCCTCATCGGCATCCTTGCCTTCCGTGGGGCGGTCGTCACCTTCGAGCTCCAGATGAGCACGGGCGACGGCCCGTTCAAGCGCCTCCGGATCACCCTCCAGGAGAACAATATCATCTTTGTGGAGGACAGCATCCGGCAGAGGCGTCGTGCGCTCAGTCTTGTTCCGGACGAGGCCCGTCACCAGAACCTCGTTGTCACACAGTCTGGCCAGATCGCCCACGGTATACCCGACGACCGGCGACTTCGCGGTCACCCGCGCCTCCGTCGTATAATCGGTGAGATCGATGGCCTCGTCCATAGTCGCGGCGGCTTTGCGACCGCCGGGCAGCAGCCGATAGCCAAAAGCCAGGAACGCCACGCCGGCTGCCGCGAGACCGACGCCGACCGGGGTGAAGTCGAACATGCCGAAGGGCTGACCCGTCAATTCCTCGCGCACACGGGACACGATGATGTTGGGCGAGGTGCCGACGAGGGTGATCAGGCCCCCAAGCAGCGAGCCGAAGGCCATTGGCATGAGAAAGTACGAGGGCGAGGCATGGGAGCGACGCGCCAACTGGAATGCGACCGGGATCATCATCGCCAGTGCGCCGATGTTCTTGACGAAGGCGGACAGGATCGTGACCGCCGCCACAAGAACCACGATCTGGCCCTGCACTGACGTGATGTAAGGCGAGACTCGATGGAGGGCCGCCTCCAGCACGCCGGAGCGCTCGACCGCCGCACTGACGATCAGCGCGCTCGCGACAATGATGACGATGTCGTCCCCGAAGCCGGAGAAGGCTGCCTTGTGCGGCACGATGCCGGTGAACACAGCGGCAAGAAGGGCTAGGACAGCGACGAGATCGTAACGGAGCCGCCCCGAGACGAACAGGGCCATCATTCCGGCCAGTATGGTGAAGGCGAGGGTCTGGTCCTGCGTCATCTTTCCACCCTTGACCGTGCTACGGGGAAAGATAACGCGCAACTTCCTGATCCGATTGGTCCTGCTGTCCTGTCTGCAATGTACAGGGGGACATTTCTCGGCGCGACCCGGTTCCGGCGTTACAATCCATCGTCGCCGCGGCCCACCATCCATAGAGCATGGTCTTAGGGCATCTGTTGTCTCAGACGCCGTCCAAGGATCCCAGTTGCTCAAAGGCGGAAAGCAGAGGCATGTTCAAGTTCAGCCAATTATCGGTCCACTCAGTGTGGACGATCCCTGCCGCCGCGCTGTTCTTCTGTGCGCTCGCCTCCGCTTATGGCTTCAGCGGTGACACCATCTCCTCGCCAAGTGGGATCATTTTCGCCGCCGCACTGATCCTGCTCCTGATCGGCACCGTGTTTGCGGCCGTCCACCATGCCGAGGTGATCGCGCGCCGCACGGGAGAGCCCTACGGCACCCTCGTCCTCACCATTGCCGTGACGGTGATCGAGGTCGCACTCATCACCTCCATCATGCTGGGCGGCGAGAGCAGCCCGGCGCTTGCCCGTGACACGGTGTTTTCGGTGATCATGATCGTCGGCAACGGACTCGTCGGCCTGTGCATCCTGCTCGGCGGAATGCGCTATCGCGAACAAGGCTTTCGGGTGACGGGCGCAAGTGCCTACCTCGTCGTTCTCATCGTGCTCGCAACCATCACCCTCGTTCTGCCGAACTACACCCAGGCTCGCCTCGGGCCGTTCTATTCGCCCAGCCAACTTGTCTTCGTGACCCTGATCACCCTGGCTCTTTATGGCGGGTTCCTCTACATCCAGACCGTGCGCGACAGGGACTACTTCCTTGTGCTCGACACAGAGGGGCGTGATCCGAGCTCGGACATGCCGCTAAACCGCGCCCTTATGGTCAGCGCGGTTCTGCTCACCCTGTCGCTCTGCGCCGTTGTCCTGCTCTCGAAGATGTTTGCCGCTGTCGTGGAGGCCGGCACGACGCTCGTTGGTGCCCCTGAAGCCGTCGTGGGGGTCGTCGTAGCCCTGCTGGTCCTGTTGCCGGAGAGCGTGGCGGCGGTTCGGGCGGCGCGAGCCAATCAGCTGCAGAAGAGCCTCAATCTGGCGCTGGGATCGTCGCTTGCCACCATCAGCCTGACAATTCCTGCGGTCGCGGCGATCAACCTCACGCTCCAGAAGGACCTTGTGCTGGGGCTCGATGGCGAGGACACCGTCCTGCTCATGCTGACGGCTATTGCGAGCCTTCTCACCTTCGGCACCGGCCGAACCAACATTCTCTACGGCGTCGTCCACCTCGTGATCTTTGCGACGTTCCTGTTCCTCGTGTTCGTCCCTTAGAGGAAGACCTCACTTGAGATTACGGCTCATCCGGCTTCTGATCGGGGAACGGGATTTCCCCGTCGCCATAGCCTCGCCGCCCATTAAGCTTGACCTTCGAAGACGGCACCTGGTGCCCCTCCGGGCGTCTCATCGCCTTCCAGATCGCGGTGAGAACATCCTGGGCGGCTCCGAGAAAACCTTTGTTCATACCGGCTTCACCTTCTGCGCTTCAGTTATGCTGAGGTGGTCGAATTCGCTCAGCCTAACCACTCGGCTTGGGATCAAGCGCTTCCGAGAACATCACGGTCAAGACAGGCTGATTGGCTCTGTCCGTGATCTCGACGCGCCAGCTTCGCCGATCCTCACCCTTCTGGTCGCCATCGGTGATCATGGCGCGAGCCTTGGCGATTGCAGCAGCTCGCGCGGCCTGAAGGTCAGGGCACGTCTCCCCTTCAGGATCCTCGATCACACCGCTCTCGGTCCGGATGTTGAGGTAGTAGAGAGCCGTTTCCGTCCTGGGTTGCGATGCCGGCGGCTCGCTAAAGTGGTGACCTGATCGGGGCGCACCGCCCTCATCATCCCACCGCTTGAGATCCTGACGCTGGCTCTGCTTTTTTGGGTCTTTGCTCATTGTGGAAGTATGGGGCATTTACCCGGCTTTTTGATGACCGTTCCCGGCGTGAGGCGCTCAATGGAGGATGACTCATCCGTTCCGGCTGAACTGCTTTCCGGATACAGCGATTGGCCATTGTCGCCCTCCGCCCGAGGCGACATGCCTGAGGTCCTGCGCCTGCGGCTCGCCTGGCGCTCCAGCGACGACCGGCCAGCTGCGATCACCGCCCGCAACGACATGGCCTATGGTAAAACTGCGTACCCACCAGACACGCCACGCCTGGCTCAGCAGCCTGTGCAGATGCCTCTCGTGATAATCTTCATCTTGCGATCCCAAATCCGTTCCTGCGCCTCGGCCTTGGCCCGGGCCGCTTTTGCCATCGCGGCCGATTCCTCGGCCGTATACGGCTTTGATGCTGACACCTTTGGGGTTCCTGCATCCGGTGCAGCTCTGTCCTGGGCCGAGACAGAATGAGGCGCCATGAACACGGCAAACACGGCTGTCGCTATCATGATCCGCATAGACATTCCTTCAGGAGCGCATTGGGCGGCTCCGAGCTTGTATATGGTGAGCTCAACCCAGTTCCCTAACAGATAGTCTCACTGTCGCTGCCCGATGCCCGATGCCCGGATCGCTTCACATTCCTTCCGTTGTTTGTCACGGCATCTCTCGCTCGCCGAGAATGCAGATGCCCTGCCCTCGCGCCAGACCGTGAGTCTTCCGGCCAAACGGCAGCGGACAATGCTCCTGAATCGGCCATTATCCTGAGCGAGGTTGGCTTTGGGCTGCAATTTAGGGACAGGCTTCGATGCGCTTATCCGCGATTATCCTTCTCGTCACGCTCGGTTGGTCCAGTGTCGCTCAGGCTCAGAGCACCCCGCCAGCGTCGAGTGCGCCCAAGTTCATCACGATCGGCAACAATGCCATTCTGAGTTCCCGGCTGATCGGCCTGAACGTCCAAAGCGCCAGCGGCAAAGAGATGGGCAAGATCGAGGATGTCGTCTTCGAGGGCGGCCAGATCGTCGGGGTCGTGCTGTCCGTCGGGGAGCTCCTGGGCCGCGGCCAGCGCTACGTGGCGGTCGATCCCTCCGCGATCTCGATCCGGTACACCGAAGGCGAGACCAAGTGGCAGGCGACGATGAACGCGGACCTTGAGCAGCTGAAATCCGCCCCGGAGTTCCGGTATGAAGGCAAGTGGAGGCGTTGATCCTTCTCACCGAGGTCTTGGCATCGCTTCTTTGTTCGCGCACCATGGTACCCGGCTCTGGCTGTCCAAGAAGGAGAGTAGGCGCGATGAGTGACCCTAATCTCAACCAAGCGGCTCAACTCACCTGGTCCGCTCCCGACGAGCCGACACGGCAGGAGACGGGAGATCCCGGAACTGTTCGGCAGTTCAGCAATCTCCGCGATGCTGTCGTCTTTACGCTCGAATCCTTACCGGAGCGATATCGTGGAAGCGCCCGCATAAAACTCATCGATGGGAGCTCGTTGGATTTCGGCCAAATCGAACAGATTTACGTTGAGATCATCAAGTCTTGACACGCTGGAGGTCACAGGCACCCTTCTACCAAGGCGGGACGAGCCCTTAAAGGTTCGAAGCGCATCTTGCAGTGTTTCGTAAGAAGCTGCAGTTGTTCTTGCTGCTTACGAACGACCTGCTCAAGGTTCTGGATCAGGATGCGATCCAGCTTCTCATGCAGGGCCATGATCTGGATCCCACCCTTCAGGTTGATCTTGTAATCGAGACCGGCCACAACGCGATTCCACGGAGCTATTGGAGCGCGTGCTTGACGTTTCAAGTCATATGACGGCAGGTTGCGATCTGAGTTAGAAGGCGGTGCTCGCGTTCGGAGAACTGCCGAAACCAGCTCTCCCGGATCTGTTGGGCGAGTTGCCTGATCTGATCGGGCTCGGCTATGTTGCGCCGGTTTAAGAGCGGCTCCCGCTCCACCTGCGTTTTCCGTGTCCGGCTTCCACTCAGCTGCATCGTCCCCGCGCACTAAGATCTTCCTGTAGCTGGGATTCCCACACGACCCGGTCATAACTCTGATCAGCACTCCGGATCTGATACTGGGGCTCCCGGTCGCCGGCAGGAAGCAGGAAGACGATCTCGTATCCGCCCCGCCAGATGTCGTTGGGCGAATGATCTTCGGCGTAGCTGACGGGTTGTCCCACAGCGTAGCGATGCATTCTCATGACGACCTCCTATCCAGAATACGAGCGAAATTGGTCACTCTGGTCGTTCGTCACCATGTCCAGCCATGCACGAGGCTGAAGGACATGGCGATTGACGCTCCAGCCAGTACGGCGATCAACGTGAGGACCAGGGGATCGTTGCTCCAGGGCAGGTGGGATCTGTTGACCATCTCGTCCTTCATCATCTCGGTGAACGAGGCCATTTTACCGGTCCCTTCCAAATGCCCGCCTCATACACAACGAGGCATCCGGCGATCAGCAAGACAGAGAAAAGCGCTTGGCTTAACATTTCGGACTTCCTCCGATGAATCAGGCGCATTGCTAGGCAAATATACCTAGTCATTGGGTTGTCTATCAATCAAGCAGTATACACCCTAGCGAAATATTAGATATAAGATCAGTCATATTCTAATTTTATTTGTTGCTCCCGATGTAATCATACGATTTGGCCCCATATCAGATAAGGACGACTTTTTATTTTCTTTTTATTTTCTGTCATTTTCGCTCCAGGCCACGGTTGGCTTGCGAGAGGATGTGGCCCCGTGTGGAGGCCCGCCATGTGTCTGAGCAAAAGCGTTACGTTCGATCTTGAGCATTACCAGGATCATGATCACCCGGGCCTCACGCCTCACGCGATGCAGATCGCGCAAGCGACCTGGCTGCGGCTGACAGCGGCAGAGCTGTCGGGGGTGCGAACCACATCAGAACTCATCGAGAAGGTCGAAGAGAGCTATAGCCTCTCCCGGGAGCAGGCCACCCGGGATGTTGAGTTCTGGGCCCTGGATAAGCAGCTTTGAGCCGGTCGCTGCACGAGTGAGACCAGCCCCAATGATGGAGGCGACAATGTTTGGTTATCAAGGCGGCGAAAGCCAGGAGACCGTAACCCGCAAGATCGGGTACCGCAGCGACGCGAAGCGTCAGTGGAACTGCCTGACCCCTTTGGACCTGTCGCAGATCAAGAATGAAGAGCAGCTGATCACCCTGGTGAAGGTGCGCTACAGCCTGCCCTATGAGACCGCCAAGGCGGATGTCCAAGGCTGGATGGCAGGCAAGCAGTTCTAGCATCTCTTGTCGAAATCGGCGGGGCTGCGATCCCCTTGCGGGCAAGCAGATGATCCTATGCCTCAAAGGAGCGTGTACCATGGCGAGTGAAGTCTACGTTGTCCATCATCACGGGGCCTGGCGGACCAGGATCGATGGCAAACACTGCGGCGAGTATCCGTCGCGAGAAGCCGCCGTTCGCAGCGCTGTCGCCAGGGCTGAAGAGACCGGACAGGACACCCGCGTCTTCAGCCAAGGCATCGTTTGCCAGTTTCGCCTTGAGTGGCACTCAGGAGGGCGGCCTTACGTGTCCTCCGTTTAGTATGCCTGCGGGGCTCAGAGGTCGAGTTTGATCGGGATACCCCAGCAACGTGATCTTACTCGCCCAATCCACCGTTTGGAGAAATCACATGGCCTGGATCAACTTGACGGACAGCAATGGCAGCAGCGTCTTCGTAAATACTGACAACGTGCTCTGGTTCAGCGCTTCTGGCGAGGATGGGCATGCTTGGCTGGTCACGACGATCAACGAAAGTGACAGAGCTCACTCCCTTCACGTCAAACAGTCCCCAGCTGACGTTGTCGCGCTGTTGAGGTCCGCCAGGCAAGAAGTCGCTGACGTGCATTGAACAGCCCGCCCTGCTCGGGGGCATGACGTGAGGCGTCAACGCGAACGCAGACGTAACGGCTGGCGGAACAGGGCCTTTCCGCTAACCGTAGCAATCGATCAGGTTCACAGGAGATCATTATGGCCAAAGGACAAAAACGCAGTCATCGGGAGATCCGAAAGCCCAAAGCGAACAAGCAGCCGGCGACCGAGGCGACACCAGCCGTGCTAACGAGAGGCATGCTGTCCCCGATCAGTTCTCCCAAGAAAAAGAGATGAGGTGAGTATCATGGCAACCCGAACCACTGAGACGGCTGTCACCTTCAGACACCCGTTCATGTTGACCTCTCTCGATAGCCCTCAGCCAGCAGGGACCTACCGGCTTGTGACAGACGAGGAGGAGATCCTCGGCCTCTCATTCCTCGCCTTCCAACGTACGGCCACAATGCTGCACCTCCCGGCGATTTCAATTTCTGGCAGCCCTACTCAGGTGTTCCATGTCAATTCGGCAGAACTCGCAGCCGCTCTGGAGGCCGATGGGCGGGCGCAGCTTCAGAATTCATAGCTCAAAGGAGACGAGCATGCGTTATCTCGGCGGGCTCTCAGGACGTGGCGTACTGCAGTGCAACGGCGAGCCCATCGCGCGGGTGTCCTACGATTTTGATGGCTTCTTCAGGGAGCCGGTCGGAGTCACATGTTGTGGCGAGATCCAGCTGTCTGCCGCCGCTCTCAAGGATGTGTTCGGCCGCAGAGACGTTCAGCTCATCACGGATGAGGGCCGCCTCCTCGATCTCACGTTCTCCGCGAAAGCACTGCTTTCGGTAAGCGACGTTGCCCACGTGGACGTCACGGGAGAGTTGCCAGCCACACCGCAAAGCTGGCGCAACTGACCACCTTTCGGCGAATGGCGCCTTGTATCAAGACGCACTTTCACCAACAGCCCTGGCAATCGACCGGCGTAGAAGTGGGGAGTATGCTTGGATGTTATCGTGACACAAACAGACGACGGCAAGGCAGGGAGCCCGACAGATCTGCTCGCCGCCCGATAGTCGGACTGAGGAGGCAACCACGAGGCAGTTCACAGACCACCCGGCCGGCATGCTCTGGAGACCATGGCTGGCATCGAGCATAGACCCTTTGCATCCCTCAAGGCTGCCTTAACTGCAGTCGGGAAGCGCAAACGCAACAGCTGCTGGCGCAATCCGGGTGAGGATCAGCGGCAATCGACAGTAACCTGGCGCTTACCCGGCTCAGCGGTTGAGGAGAGATCATGCGGATCCGCGTCGGCTGCGAGATGACCTACGAGTTCGGGCAAGTCACGCCCATGATCGCGATCCTCAATGTGCACTCGTCGAGAGTGTCCGACCTGGAGCGGCCCGATTACCTGATCACGACGCCAGTCGTACCTGTGGAGGGGTACCGGGACAGTTTCGGGAACTGGTGCAACCGACTCGTGGCCCCGGCCGGCAGGATCAGCCTCACGACAGAAACCGTGGTCCGCGACACAGGCCAGTGGGACGTGACAGATCCGGGAGCCGAGCAGATCCAGATCCAGAGCCTTCCCGCAGAAACCCTGCTCTTCCTGCTGGGAAGCCGATACTGCGAAACGGATTGCCTCTCCGACGTCGCCTGGAACCTGTTTGGAACAACGCCGTTGGGCTGGGCTCGCGTGCAAGCGATCTGCGACTATGTGCACGATCATATTACCTTCGGCTACGAGCACTCACGGGCAACGCGCACGGCTGCTGAAGCCAATGACGAAAGGCAGGGCGTGTGCCGTGACTATGCTCATCTGGCGCTCACGTTCTGCCGCTGCCTCAACATTCCGGCCCGTTACTGTACCGGCTACATCAGTGACATCGGCCTCCCGCCGCCTCACGCGCCGCAGGATTTTGCCGCCTGGATCGAGATCTTTCTGGGTGGTCGCTGGCATACCTTCGATCCCCGCAACAATGATCCGCGCATCGGCAGGATCCTGATCGCCCGCGGCCGCGATGCCGCCGACGTGCCGCTGACCCTCACCTTTGGGCCAAGCACCCTGGTGGATTTTCGGGTGACAACTGAGGAACTGATCGAATCTGGGCACTGACAGCCGGCTTTCATATGTTGGTTTTAGGCTTTGCACCGGCCCAGTCGAGCCTCATCGTCTTATCTGACCTTGGCGTCCAATCTCCCGTACAGATCTGGAGGCGTGGGCAGAAGCATCAGGTGAATATGCCTTGGACGACGGCAATAAATATTGAAATTGCCCTGACGCTGTGGTGGTTAGGCACATCCATCGGTCGGCCAATGGAAAAATAGTTTCTTCGTGTCCGAATGAATGTGAAAGACAGCGCTTGTTAATATCTAAGACAAGTTCTATATAAATATTATCGGATTTTGGCCGGACAATCGGGTCGTTTCGCTTTTGACACTGTCAGGCGCACGTTCGGACTTTCTTACCATTACATCGAGAAACCGGGTTAAGGTCGCGCTTTCGCGTGCCTTTGCTCACGTGCATTTACAGCAATTGTGAAAGATTACCCAATGATTATTGGCACTGTGAAATTCTATAATGACATGAAGGGCTTCGGCTTCATTCAACCGAACGATGGCAGCAAGGACGTGTTCGTCCATGCGACCGCGCTTGAGCGCGCCGGGATGCGCAACCTCGTCGAAGGTCAGAAGGTTGCCTTTGATACAGCGGAAGACAGCCGCTCCGGCAAGATCGCCGTCAACAATATCGAGACGGCGTGATCTTTGATGATCGGCTCAGGACATAGGCCTGGCCGCTATGCCTTGAAGCCGCTCCCGCCTGGGGCGGCTTTTTTTGTTTGTGTCAGTAAACACCCGCATCGGCCGCCGTGCTTCACAGCCTGGGATCGGTCGCGCTTCAGGAGAAACGAATGTCTCACAAGTATAAAGTTCATCAATTGGTCCGCATCACCCATCCGAATTTCTCGGATAAACGTGCAAGTTCAGGTGGCATCTACGAGGTGACCCGCCTCATGCCGGCCGATCAGACGGGTGAAGTCTCGTACCGGATCAAGTCATCTGGTTTCGGCGAGCGCGCGGTGCGCGAAAGCGAGATCGTAGCCCGGGCATCCGAGATTTGACCAGTGCCGAAGGGTTCTTCCGCGGATCCCAGATTTACGAACCGGTCGCGCGGCTTCGACGGGACGGTGGGATCCTGTATGTCGCCCGCGTCGGCATGAAGGCATCACGGCTGTTTATGATCCTGACGCCTACGGGCGAACCCGCTTGGCCACATGAACCCCTCGGCAGCCTGTCGGACATCGGCTGGTCGCTTCGTGCACATGAATGGCACGACGTGACGCCTGAACCCGTTGGACAGAATGAGCGATTGGCCAAGACGCTGGCCCGGCTGCTGATCGAGCGTGCTTGAGTGATCGAATCACCAGTGGATGCGCAGGTAACGGACACGGAGGAACCAGACGATGGCTGATCAACCGACCAATCTCGATGCTCATCGTGGCATGGCGGCTCAGAAGGCGACGGACCTTCGCCGTCTTCGGTCAGAAGTCGAAGCTGACCAGAAAGCGCTGCGCACGAGACAGGCGGAACTCGAAGACCTGCTGGCAGCGGCACCCGCCGCCGATTGGGCGGAGGCCATCGAGAAGGCACGCTATCTGCTTGGTCTTTTCGCGCAGAGCTTGGATGCAAGCGATCTACGCCGCCGCAAACTGATTGATCAAGTGGTGGCTGACTTCGATCATCTGCTCGCCAGGGCACCCCGCGACTGATCCAATTTTCCACCCATTGACTGACAAAGGAGACAAGTGATGGCCAAGGGCGAGAGACGAGGAAACCGCGAGGCGAAGAAGCCGAAAAAGGAGAAGCCGAAGGTTGCCGAGGCAGCGTCACCCTTCGTGAGCCAGGGCAAGGGCAGTGCTCCAGCAAAACCGTCCGGTGGTAAGCGATAGCATCATTACACATGACCGGGAGGAATCCAGGTCGACCCACCTGGCAGTCAGCGGAGAGTGTCCGCTGCCCTACCATTTGGCGTAGGGACGCGAACGAAAGTTTCGCCCCCGACCAGTCGCGCAGTGTGTAAAGGTGCGCGTACTGGGGCGGCGCGGTCCACCCAGCTGGACCTAAGGAGGGCCAGTACACATTACTACGATAGCGAATGGTGGCCTGCCAAAAC
>NZ_JBVVAK010000028.1:0-61219 GCF_055792825.1 Microvirga sp. GN3 | reverse complement strand
TATTTCATACACGATTTTCAGATGATTGATGGACAACCGGAGAGCACCATGCCTGACACAAAGAAACTAGCGCGCGTCCTGGTCTCATCATCACCCGATGGCGACCCCCAGCTCATCATCGAGTTGGATGACGGCTCCAGGCTCGCCGTAACAGCAAGCTTCGAACAGATTGAAGATATGGCAGATGCTTTGGATGAGATCCTAGACGCCGCTGGGCCCGGCGAGGAAGACGATACAGAGCGATTGCCAGCCTTTGTGCGAAGGAGCAGTCCCGCTCCTCGTTGATGTCAGCAGGATAGCGCCACGTGGCATATGTCGCGGTGTCATGAATCGACGATGAGACGTGGCAAGCCGGAGAGAGAAACAGATGCGTAAGGGATTGTTTGAAGAATGCGAGGGACCAATTCGAGGTCTGCGTCTACCACTCAACGCCTGGAACGCGCTGGATCGAGAGAACATTACGACGCTTGCACAGCTCGTCGCCATTGCGGACCGGGTTGAGCGGCTGCCAGGCATTGGATCAAAGACGGCTCTCGCGATCAGAGACGAGCTTGCTCGTATTGCACTCCTTGATGCCCGGTCTTCCTGATACTTGTCAGCTTCGTGCAATCTCTTCCTGCCATCAAGTTCATCCGGGAGCTTCGTTGTAAGTCCTTTCTACCGAGATCCTTTTAATCTAAGAGTCTGACTCAAAATGCGGCTATCCGCTGCCACCGAGGTGTCTTCCTGGCGCTCCCCGCACCTGAAACGGTGAAAATCTGTCCCGTTTGGGCCTGATTAAGCTTCCTATTCCTGCCAGGATGCAGCCACAGGATGCGTTCCGGGAGTTTTCAGTCAGCCTCTAAAGCCAGCCAACCATCAAAACTGCAACAAAAAATAATAATCCAGCTCTTAGGATTGAAATCTTTGGACAAATAAAATCTTAAATAGTTTCTCCCGTCACACGAAATTACTGTTGCGCTTTGATAATGATATATTTGCGACTGTTATGAGCGTATACTTAAATTAAATTAGGAGATAATTATGGCCCACAGAATACGGTCTTATATTTCTTTCGAGAACGAAGCGGTCTTTGTTACGGCTCTGGTCTTCCTGTTTTGCGGGGGCGTGATCCTGGGGTTCATGTAATGCTCTCCCAGGCTTTGATAGCACTCCTCCTAATGGCTGGCATTCTCGCCATTTGCACGCTCACAATCCGCTTCTAATAAAGCAGATTGTGAGCTGATGTGACCCAAAGCAGCGATCGTTGCGTTGATCGGCACAGGGCGCGGGAGGCGAGTCATGCCCCAGCCCTATTTCGCTGATTTGAGCGAGCGCGGTCTGATCGCCTATAAGCAGGGTGAGGGAAGCCAGCTGCCATTGCCCGCTCCTTTCGTGTGTGTCCGGCCGCTGCCTGCAATCGGCTCGACTAAGGCGAACAATTAAGGCTGGCACTGCCCTAAGCCCCACCGCCGGGGGCCTTCCGGTCAGCTGGAATTCCGCGAACTGACAGACTGGTGGGTAGCTTCCGTCCCTCTGACCAGATGCCTTGGGTTCAAGCTCACGCCAGCACTACGCCATCAAGGACAGCGCCAAAGTGGCAAGCGGCTGCGGCCAGCACGAAGGCGTGCCAAATGGCGTTATGGAAACGCAGGCTCTCCCACAGATGGAAGATGACGCCCGTTGTGTACAGAACACCGCCGGCAACAAGCAGCCAAAGCGTCGAGTTGGGCAGAGCACGGAAGACAGACTCGTAAGCCATAATGCCGCTCCAGCCTGCAAGGAGGTAAAGAACAATCGAGAGGCGCTCAAAGCGTCGCGGAAAAACAAGCTTCAGAGCGATCCCCACAGCAGAGGTCATCCATACCCCAGTTATGAGAGCGATCGCCTCGAACCCCGTTTTCATCTGCGTAAAGAACGGTGTGTAGGTTCCTGCAATGAGGAGATAAATGGCCGAGTGGTCGAATCGGCGCAGGACCCATTTCACCGGAGTGACAGGCCATAGGTTGTAGAGAGCCGAGGTAACAAGGACCATCAGCAGGCCGCCGGCATAGATGAGGACAGACGCTAACTTCCATGGAGCGGCTGTCTGGGCTGCGATCACAAACAAGGCGATAACGCAGGAAAGCCCGAGCAGAACTCCCAGCCCATGGATGATACCATCCGCTAGAACTTCCCCCGCATCATATTCCCACTTCATTGACCCGTCCTCTTATATTGTCCGAACTTACCTACAGGGCTCCAGGACACACTTGTACATGTAGATGGATGCTCCCGAGCGACATACTTGAGCGTTCACTTGATCGCACGACAAGCTATCTGCCCCGCAGCCGTCTGGAGTGCGGCTTAGCCTGTCCAGGTCCTCCGGTGTCGGAATATCCATTCTGACTCTCGATGGTCTCGATCTTGGCGTCAACAAGGTCTGCCAGAACGCTGTCCGGGGTTAGAGCCCGCAAATCCATGGATGCCTGCTTGAGCTCAGTTAAAGTCGCTCGATCAAGCAACGTTCGCTCCGCAATGTGCAATGCGTCTATGTAGGACATAGTTAAACCTTTGATACTTGAGGGAACTGCTATTTGGGGATGTGAATAGGTCCTTCGAACGTCCGGCCGAGGTCATTTGAGGGCGCAAATGTCCTCCGGATCCCATCCCCAATGTTCAACGTCGGCAAGGAGACTAGGGGTAATATGCTCCTCTGAACGTCTTTGGGCATCTTGAGATATCTTATGCGTCGCTTGTCGGGGTTGGGAACTGCGCACACGTCTTCGATATTTCGTCTATCGGGGTGCGCTGCCCTTCGCTGATCCTAGCTCGGTGAGCAGGTTCATGCCATCCGGTCCATGCTCAATCCATTGGCGACGGCCGGCATAATCAAGGCCTGGGTCAAACGATTCACTCCGCTGTCCCAAGCTGAGGATCCACCAGTGCCGAAGCTTTTGGACAGGGACACCCTGCCCTTGGGTCTTGCCAAGCCCTCGTACAAGATGATGCACGATATGAAGAGCGACACTCTCGATAGAATCGGACCTCATGATAGGCGACCGGTGCGGGTTTGCAGGGGTCGACCCTGCATGAGGTCTTCAGGTGCATAGCCCAGAAGTTCGGCAAGGTGAAGACGAGCCCGGTTAACCCGGCTTTTGATCGTCCCAACTGGTATCCCGCAAGCCGTTGCGGCCTCTTCATATGAAAACCCGTGAGCTGCGACGAGAAGCAACGCCTGACGTTGGTCGGGAGCAAGTTTCGGTAATGCATTCTGCAGATCTTGAAGATTGAGCCCGTCCATCTGCCCTGGAGCTATGGCCAGCTGTGCGGCATAGGCTCCATCCGTATCGGCGACCTCATGACTACGCCTGCGGTGGTCGGTATAGAAGCCATTCCGCAGGATCGTGAAGAGCCACGCATTCAGGTTCGTGCCCGGCCGGAAGAGATCCCGCTTGCTCAAGGCCCGAAGCATGGTGTCTTGCACGAGATCGTCGGCTCGATCCGAGCTTTTCGTCAAGGAAATCGCGTACGCGCGTAGGATGGGTCCAGCCTCCACGATTCCATTCTGAAACTCCGATAGCTCCGCCTCTCTCTGAAGAGCTCGCAGGCAGTCGATTTTGACCGCCAAGGTCCTGAGCGGCTCCGGCACATGCCAAGGTCCCATCGCTTGATCGGCTAGGCGCAAGTGGAGACCTAAATGGTCTTGAATGTCGCGCTCCATAGTTGGCCGAGAGGGAGGTAACGTGGGAGTGTTAGGCAATGTGGAGAAAGAACTGTTGGACATTGTGCGCTCCGCTATGACAGGCGGGAGCACTCGATGTCTCTCGGCCGCCAGCGCCTAGGGCCCTATGCTAGCGGTACTAACAAAGGTGGGGTTATTTAGCTCTACTAACAAGGGGAAGAGTTGTCGAAAGCGAAACCCTGGCCGGTCGACACGAGAATGCCCGTGCATGACAGAGACGGCATTGACTATCCTTCCGCGGAGCATGAGCCTGAACTTCAGATCATTCGCGATCAGGGTTCTGATCCGGCGAGGGAATATCGCGGTCGCCATAGCCGCGCCGCCCGTTGAGTTTCACCTTTGGGAGTGGTGCGGGACGATCTTCGAGCATCCTCACGGCTTTCCATACGGAGTTCACAAGCCTTTGGGTAACATTGAGAGGGCTCTTGCTCATGGTTCGCTTCCTTGCTTGACCGCGAAGCCGTGCCGCAGCTAGCCGGCGGCTTGAAGGCCGAGAACGTCCGCGAACGCAACCGTCAGCACGGGTTGATTGACTCGGTTCGTAATCTCAACGTGCCAGCCTCGTCGGTCCTCGCCCTGCTGATCGCCTTCCACAATCATGTCGCGGGCTGTCGCGATGGCGACATTCCGAGCAGCCTGAAGGTCAGGGTACTTGTTTCCTTCGGGGTCTTCCATGAGGCTGCTCTCAGTCCGGATGTTGAAATAGTAGAGAGCTGTTTCCGCCTTGGGGCGCGCTGGAGGTGGCTCACTGAAGCGGTGGCCTGATCGGGGCGCACCACCCTCATCATCCCACCTTGTGAGATCGTCATGCTGGCTTGGCTTTTTCGGATCGTTGCAGTTTTGGCGAGCACGACGGTCTGGTGATGCCAAGATCGTCGCGGTTCGCATAGCAAGCTCGTTCAAGCGCATCGTCTGCCTGCCGAACTCCTCCTGCAACTGGGACTCCCAAACAATCTGGTCATAGGTGTGCTCATCGGTTCGGATTTGATACTGGGGTTCCCGGTTGCCGGCGGGCGGCAAGGCAACAATCTCGTAACCACTTAGCCAGACCCCAGCGGGCGAAGCGTCCTCGGCGTAGCTGACGTGCTGACCGACAGCGTAGCGATGCGTTCTCATGACAGGATCCTTTCCTGTACTCGGGCGAAGGCGGTGGTCCTGTTGATCTGTCACCGGGACCAGTCGCGCACGACAATCGGAACCGAGATGACGGCTTGACCGAACATCTTTCTGCTCCTCACCTAAAATCTAACGCTCCTGATAAGTTAATAGTCTTAATTCTTATAGAACCTGATGAACTACACCATAATCCCTCGTGTAAATTTTAGATACTTAAATCGGATTTATTTGAATTTTATTTACGGGATCCGATGTAAACGAGCCCATCTCCCCCATATAGAATTGAGATAGACTTTCGGCTTTGCACCTTTGCAATTGGCCAAGGCTGATATCGGAGAGCGATTGCGGAGGTTCCCAATGTGTTTGAACAGCCGCTTCATGTTTGATCTTCAGCATTATCAAGCCCGCGACGGTCCGGGACTGACTCTTCACGCACTGCCGATGATGCAGGCCAGATGGGATCGGTTCACGATGGTCGAGATGATCGGGGTCCGAACCACGTCGGAACTCATCGAAAAGGTTGAAGAGAGCTACGGCCTCTCCCACGAGCAGGCAGCCAGAGATGTCGAGTTCTGGGCCCTGGATAAGCAGTGTTGAGCCGGTCGCTGCACGTCGAGACCAGCCTGACCGGTGGAGGCGATGCTGGTTGGCTATAGCGACGGCAATAGCAATGAGACTGTAACCCGCAAGATCGGGTATCGCGGCGATGCCATGCGTCTGTGGGGCGGCCTGACGACCCTGGACCTGTCGCAGGTCAAGAACGAGGAACACCCGATCTTTCTTGTGAAGGTCCGCAATAGCCTGCCCTACACGCCTGCCAAGGCTGACCTTGAAGGCTGAATGGCAGGCAAGCAGTTCTACCCCCTTGTTGGATCTGGATGAGATGTCAGCGCCTTCCAGTCCGGACTGACAATCAGTGGAGAGAAGTTGATGGCAACCGAGTTTTACGTTGTCCGACATCACGGTGCCTGGCGCATCCGGGTCAATGGCAAACACCATGGGGACTATGAATCTCGCCTTTTGGCCATCAACGCCGCAGTGACGGAAGCCCAGGCCGCCGGGCCAGGGGCCAAGGTCTTCAGCACAGGAATTGTCAGTCAGTTCAGCCAGGAGTGGCAGTCGAGAGATGGTCCCAACTCACTCCTGCCCGATCATTAAGGACATGATCTTACAGGAGACGCGCATGAGTGAGCGGATGGGCCGTCTATGCGACGAGCTACGGATCAAACTTCACGGGATGGATCGCCGCCTTGAGGCGCTGAAATCGAACGGCACAGCGACCTTCGACCAATCTCAGGAAGTCCTTGAAAGCCAACTCGACCGGGTCGAGCAGCGCATCTACGACAACCGCGTGACCGTTGAAGCCGCCAACGTCAGGGTCAAGACGTGGCTCGCAGAGAAAAAGGCTGGCTCTGGTGCAGGCAAGGATCTTTGGACAGAACGCCAGAAGGCGCATTTGATGGAAGTCCGCGCCCATGATGCGGAGGAGTATGCCATTGCGGTCTTTGAGCTTGCGGCCGCAGCCGCGGATGAAGCCACTCTGGCGGTCTTGCAGGCGCTCCTCGCGCGAAACGATGCCGATGCGGCGGCTCTGCCGGATGCGGAGGCACGCAGCCCATGAGTTCCCAGCTCCAGGAATGCTCCGGCTATCTGGTGGCATTCCAAGTGGCTGCGCCGCTGGGAGAGTCGAGTGGAATATGAAATCGTCGCCAAGGGACAGGCGGCATGGATGGCCTATCGACTCCTCTGGCAAGGTGGTGCATCTGCAATGTTTATCATTGAGTTCTTTCGGGTCCGGGACACGGACCAGGCCCATGCCACTCTCGGCCGGGTTGAACATGACACCCTCGATCTGGAGGACGCGAAAGTAAGAGCGCGGTCGCTCTTCGAGACCTTGGACATGCCGCAAAAGCCGGATGCCCTGCGAGTGGTCGATGAGCGTGGTGAAGAGGTGTTTGTCTGGAGTCCAGAGGGCCACAGGACCTGAGAGTGCAACAGCCTCTCCTCGCCTATTGTCCGCGTCAACGGGGCTCAATGGAGAATGGTTATGGCCAATGTTCACTACAGGATTGTCGAACACGAGGGCGGATGGGCGTACAAAGTCGGAGACGTGTTCTCGGAACGCTACCCCGCCCATGACGAAGCACGCCAGGCTGCCGAGCGGGCGGCTGCTGGACAGAGGCTGCCGGGCGCGACTGAAGACATCGAGTACCAGGACGAAGCCGGAGACTGGCACGAAGAGATCTCTCTGGGAAAGGACCGGCCGGAGACCGACGTGACCGGATGAGCGGCTGGCCGCCGGTCTCGGCATGTCTGCTTGAGACAAGGTGCACTTGGCTTTTTATAGGTTAACAAGGCTGGGTCGGAAGGCCCCGATCAGAACTCACTTTTCCCCGCCAAGTAATGGGCCAGCTCCCGAACCAAGCTCCATAAGCACAGGATCAGGGAATGCGGGAGTCACGTTGCCGGCTCTCGGAGCCGCAGGCGCCTTCCGCTGCCGCGATTGTTCTGTACACCAGCCTTTTAACTCAGATCGGCCAAGGTCAGCTCCCGGTCAATTTGGTAAGTTCAGACATGCCAGATAAAGGTCTGCTCACGGCGCGATACCAGTCCTTCCTACGCTCACCATGGGCTATTCTACGATGGCAATTCCAGCGAGCTGGGAGTTCGCGGAGAGCAGTCCTTGAACGACTCAGTCTGTTGCTCGGCTCTCCAATTCGACTTGGCTCGGACCCGCGATCCGCTTCCGTCCTGACGTCTGGCTACCTATTGGCTACCTGGGAGGAAATGGCTCAAAGGGCAGATGCCGGTAACCCTTTGAAATGATTGGTGAGCGCGCTGGGGCTCGAACCCAGGACCCTCTGATTAAAGTCAGATGCCCCGCTCTACTCGCAATGGCTCCCTGTTGGGGCAGAAATGTTCCCTGTTAATGTGTAAGGGATTCGCCAACCTAAACCATTGAGATGCCCCTGCAAATTTACCTCTTAGACCGCACCAGATGTCCGAATTAGGCGAATTTCCCAGCACTTTCACCAAAAACAGGGAATGTAGCTTGGAGACAAGTTCGCAGCTGACTACGCTCACCACCAAGTCCCCCACCCTCATCCGTTCGTCACTGATAAAAAGTCCAGAGAAGGCTTTCGCTGAGTTCCTTCAGGGCCTCGACGGCTTCGGGCCGCTCGCGAGCGATGGCGGCAACGATGGCATCGGCGAGCGCGAAGGTCGCCGTCGGCGAATTCGGCAGCAGCCGGTTCCTTGCCGGGGCGAAGAAGGTCATGTCGGCGATGGGCACAAGCGGCGAACTTGGCGCATCCGTCAATGCCAGCACCGTTGCCCCGCGATTTTTGGCAAGTTTCGCCAGATCGACGGTGCCGCGCGAATAGCGCGGGAGAGAAATGGCCAGGACAAGATCGTCGGCCCCGACCGTCATCAGGTGCCGGATCGCTTTCTCGGGCCCGCCGCGTGACGACGCGAAAATCACGTTCGCATCGAGATAGAGCGTCAATCCCTCCTCGAGATGAGCCGCCACATGGTGGCTCGCTCCGGACCCGACGATGAAGATCCGGCGGGCGCGCAACAGGGCGTCCATGGCCCGGGAACAGGTCTCCTCGTCGATCGCCGCGAGGGTCTCGTCCAAATTGGCCGCCTGATCCTTGATGGCCGTGACGAAGGTCGAGAATGCGGAGCTTTTCGTGCTGTGGGCATCGGCCAGGCTGTCGACGGGAGCCATGGCGAGCCGGAGCGCCGCGGAGAGTGCCGCCCGGAACTCGCCGTAACCGCCGTAACCGAGAGCGCGAACGAACCGGGTCACCGTCGCGGTGGAAGCGCCGCAACGCTCGGCGAATCCCTCGATCGTCATCGTCGCCGTCTCAAGCGGGTTTTGCAGTACGAAATCCGCCGCACGCCTGTGGGCACCGCTGAGCGAGGGATAAACGTGCGCAATCCGGTTGGCCAGATCCGTCGTCGGCTTCAGGACTTGCGACATGTGCGCTCCCTGCTGATTGACGTCAGAAAATTTTCATGATTTCTAATTCGCGAAAATAAATCTGTCAAAAAGGCAGTAACAAGGGAACCGGAGAGAAATCCAATGCGCAATCCTGTCATATTCGCCTTAGTCGCCGGCACGTGCCTGCTCAACGCTCCTGCCTGGGCTCAGTCCCTCAAGATCGCCCTCAGCTCGGAGCCGACCGCAATCGACCCACACTATCACGATCTGTCGCCGAACAATGCCTTGGCTGCGCATATCTTCGACAGTCTGACCAAGCAGGACGAGAAGCAGAAGGTCCTGCCCAGCCTTGCGACGTCCTGGGAGAACGACGGCAAGAATCGTTGGACTTTCAAGCTCCGCCAAGGAGTGACGTTCTCCAACGGCAAGCCTTTCACCGCCGACGACGTGATCTTCAGTTTCTGCCGGACCCTGAAGAACGAGACGGCGATTGCAGGCTCCTTCGCCGACATCACGGGCAACACTTCACGGCTGTCGAGGCGCCTGATCCGCATACCCTCGTCATCACCACGAAGGCGCCGGATCCGCTTTTGCCGAGTTTCCTGTCCAGCATCGCCATCCTGAGCTCATCCATCATCCCGCATGACAAGCTGAGCTTCGATCCCGCCAAGAACTGCGGCGTCACCGGACCATGGCCGGTCGTCGGTGACTTCAACGACGGCAAACTCGCCATCGGCACCGGACCCTACAAGTTCAAGAGCTACACCAAGGGGACGAGCGTCGAGCTCGAGCGCAACGACAAGTACTGGGGCCCGGCGGAGCCTTGGGCCAACGTGACCTTCGTGCCGGTGCCCAATGCCGGTCCGCGCCTGGCGGGCCTGCTCGCCGGCGATTACGACGTGATCGAGAACCCGGCCGCGCGCGACGTGGCCCGCATCAAGGACGACAAGCGCTTCGGCCACGTGGTCACGCCGTCGACCCGCGTGATCTACTTTCAGCTCGATGTGGAGCGTGAGCCGAGCCCGTTCGTGAAGGCCGAGAACGGCAAGAACCCGCTGAAGGATCCGCGCGTGCGCAAGGCGATGTCGCTCGCCATCGATCGTGACGCCATCATCAAGCGCATCATGGACGGCGCCGCCGAGCCGGCCTACCAGTTCCTGCCCAACGGCATGTTCGGCGCGCTGGAGAATCCGCCGAAGCTCGCCTACGATCCGGCCGCGGCGAAGAAGCTCCTGGCGGAAGCGGGCTATCCCAACGGCTTCCAGCTCACGCTCTCGACGACCAACGACCGCTACATCAACGACAGCCAGATCACGCAGGCCGTCGCACAATACCTGACCCAGGTCGGCATCCGCTCCGACGTGGACGCGATGGCCCGCGCCATCTACTTCCCGCGCCGCTCCAAGAAGGAGTTCAGCGTGGCGATCGGCGGCTGGGGCTCCACGAGCGGCGAGGCTTCGTCCTTCCTGCGCCAGTGGCCCGCGACGCCGGACGAGGCGAAGACCATCGGCGGCTCGAACTATGGTGGCTACAACGATCCGGAATTCGACAAGCTGATCCGCACGGCCATCGTCACCCTCGACGACGGCGAGCGGGCGGAGCTTCTCAAGCAGGCGGGAACGAAGGCCATCGAAGGCGGCGCGTTCATCCCGCTGCATTTCGAGAGCACGATCTGGGCCTACAAGGCGAACCTGAAATATGTCGGCCGCGCGGATCAGTTCACGATGGCCATGCAGGTCAAGCCCGCGAAGTAAGCAAGCAATCAGCGAAACCGCGAGCAGATCGGAACGTTTGACATGACGGCCTACATCTTGCAGCGCCTGATCCAGAGCATCCTGGTTCTGCTCGCGGTCTCGGTCGTGGTTTTCCTTGCCGTCTACGGCATTGGAGACCCGATTGAACTCCTGGTTCCTCCGCAGGTCAGCGCCGCCGAACGCGCGGCGATGATCCGACGCCTCGGACTCGATCTGCCCGTCTGGCAACAATATTTTGGATTCCTGGGCAATGCCCTGAAGGGTAATCTCGGGCGCTCCTTCGTCCACGGCGTTCCGGCTGTCGATCTGATCCTGGCGCGATTGCCGGCCACCTTCGAACTCGTCCTTCTGGCCATGAGCCTTGCGGCCGTCGTCGGCATTCCGCTCGGTCTCCTCGCCGGCCTCAACCCCGAGAGCCGCCCGAGCCGCGCGATCATGGCCGGGACGATCCTCGGCTTTTCCCTTCCGAGCTTCTGGAAGGGCATGATGCTCATCCTGCTCTTCAGCGTTTTCCTCGGCTGGCTGCCGACGGCGGGGCGGGGCGAAACGGTTTCCATTCTCGGCATTCAGACGAGCCTGCTGACGCTTAACGGCCTGAAGCATCTCGCCCTGCCCGCGCTCAACCTCGCCATTCCGAACATGGCCCTGATGATCCGCCTCGTCGCGGCGGGAACGACGGAAGCGATGATGCAGGACTACGTCAAATATGCCCGCGCCAAGGGCGTGCGCGGCAAGCGCATCGTCGGGCGGCACGTTCTGCGCAACATCCTGATCCCTGTCGTGACGGTGGCCGGCATGGAATTCGGCAGCCTCGTCGCCTTCTCGACGATCACCGAGACCGTGTTCGCCTGGCCGGGCATGGGCAAGCTTCTCATCGATAGCATCTATCACCTCGACCGCCCTGTCGTCGTCGCCTACGTCATGCTCGCAACCTTGCTTTTCGTCGCCGTGAACTTCCTCGTCGACATTCTCTACGCGGCACTCGATCCGCGCGTGAAGCTGACGGGAGAAATGGCATGAACCTGTCGAACCCGATGGCGGCAACCGTGGCGGCCGATGCCGATACCACATTGCGCAAGAAGGTCCTGCGCCGGATCAGGAGCCGCCCCACGACACGCGGTGCTGTCGTCCTCTTGGGGTTTCTTCTGCTTCTCGCAGTTCTTGCCCCGTTCATCGCTCCCCAGAATCCGCATGACCTCGCATCGCTGAGCGTGATGGACAATCGCCTTGAACCCGGCTCTCAGGGAATGACCGGCATCACTTACTGGCTCGGCACCGACGCGCAGGGCCGCGACATGCTCAGCGCCATCCTGTACGGACTTCGGACCAGCCTGCTGGTCGGCCTGACATCCACAGCCGGCGCGCTCGCCATCGGCATCTTCGCGGGGCTCGTCGCGGCACAATTCGGCGGCGCCATCGATGCCACGATCATGCGCGTCGTCGATTTCATGCTCGGCTTCCCCTCGATCCTGATCGCCCTCGTGCTGCTCGCCTCCATCGGGCGCGGTGTCGACAAGGTGATCATTGCGATCATTCTGGTGCAATGGGCTCAGTATGCACGGTTGATGCGCGCGGCGGCGCTCGTCGAGCGGCGCAAGGAATACATCGAGGCCGCCGTCAATTTCGGCCTGCCGATGCGCCATATCATGCTGGCGCATCTGCTCCCGAACTCCATCGGCTCCGTGCTCGTCGTGTCGACGATCAGCATCGCGGGCGCGATCACCCTGGAGGCGACCCTCTCTTTCCTCGGTGTCGGCGTTCCGGTGACGCAGCCCTCGTTGGGCCTGCTGATCGCCAATGGGTTTGAGTTCCTGCTCTCGGGAGAATATTGGATCGCCGCCTTCCCGGGCATCGCTCTTGTGCTGCTGATCATGTCGCTCAATCTCGTTGGCGAACGCCTGCGCCGCAGCTTCAACGTGAGGGGCTCATGACGTCGCCGCTGCTCGAAGTTCGCGGGCTGAAGACCGTGTTTCACGATCTCGCGGGCGCTTGGCCCGCCGTCAATGGCGTCGATCTCGTCGTGCAGCCTGGCGAAATCGTGGGTCTCGTCGGCGAGTCCGGTTCCGGCAAATCGGTGACCGGATTCTCGCTTGTCCAGCTGATCGATCCTCCGGGCGAGATCGTTTCCGGCGACGTGCTGTTCAAGGGAGAGGATTTGCGCCAGGCTTCCGAGGAGCGTCTGCGCCATCTGCGGGGCGACCGCATCGCGATGATCTTTCAGGATCCGCTGATGACCCTCAATCCGGTCCTCACCATCGGCGAGCAGATGTGCGAGGCCATCCTGGAGCATCGCCCCTGCAGCAGACAGGAGGCCCTGAAGGAAGCGTCGCGCGCCTTGTCGCGGGTCGGCATTTCCTCTCCGGATGCGCGCCTGAAGCAATATCCGCACGAGTTCTCGGGCGGCATGCGCCAGCGCGTGGCGATTGCAACCGCGCTCCTGAACGCGCCCGATCTGATCATCGCCGACGAGCCGACGACGGCACTCGACGTGACGATCCAGAGCCAGATCCTGTTCGAAGTTCAAAAGCTCAGCCGCGAGACCGGCACGGCGGTTCTCTGGATCACCCATGATCTCGCCGTCGTCGCCAAACTCGCCGACCGGGTCGCCGTCATGTATGCCGGGCGGATCGTCGAGACGGGAACCGTCGACGACGTTCTCGATCGTCCCCGCCATCCTTACACGATCGGCCTTCTCGGCTCCTCCGCCACGACGGTCGCTCCCGGCGAGCGGCTGAAGCAGATCAATGGAGCTGCGCCCAGCATCGACGCCCGCCCGAGCGGATGCCCGTTCCGGCCGCGGTGCGAGCGCGCTCTGCTCCTCTGCGGGGAGATCGCCCCATCGTCAGAGGTCATGGGCAACGGGCACAGCTATCGTTGCCACAACCCCGTGCCCGAGGGCCGCGCCCCATGACCGAACCCTTCTTCGAGCTGCGTGGCGTCAAGAAGCACTTCCACGGCAAGTCGACATTTGCGCAGCGCATCCTCGCCGCAACCGGAAGCGCTCCGCCGCCACCCGTTTTGAAAGCGGTCGATGGTGTCGATCTCAGTGTGAAAAAGGGAGAGGTCCTGGGCCTTGTCGGCGAATCCGGCTGCGGCAAGTCCACGCTTGCCCGAGTCGCGACAGGCATCACCAGGCCCAGCGCCGGAGACATCGTTTACGAGGGACGGCGCGTTGCCGAACTTCGCGGCAAGGAACGGCTCGATTATCTGCTCAAGATCCAGATGGTCTTTCAGGACCCCTACGCTTCGCTCAATCCACGCATGCAGGTCCGCAGCATCATCGGAGAGGCCCTGCGGGTTCATGGCCTGCTGCCGAAGAACGAGATCGACGCGGCGGTCGACAGGTCTCTGACCGAAGTCGGCCTCGACCTCGCCTACAAGAATCGTTACCCGCACCAGTTCTCCGGGGGACAGCGCCAGCGCATCGGCATTGCCCGCGCGCTTGCGGTGAAACCCGACTTTCTGGTTTGCGACGAGCCAGTCTCCGCACTCGACGTCTCAATCCAGGCACAGGTCATCAACCTGTTCATGGATATTCGCGAGAAGCACGGGCTGACCTATCTGTTCGTCAGCCACGACCTTGGAGTCGTCCGGCATATCAGCGACCGCGTCGCGATCATGTATCTCGGGCGCATCGTCGAGAGCGGGCCGGCCTCCGCCGTCTTCGCCGAGCCGGCTCATCCCTACAGCGCGGCACTCATTGCAGCGAGCCCCTCGACGGAACGGCGCAAGCGCGCGTTCCAGCCGCTCAAAGGCGAGCTGCCCTCCCCTCTGGCGCCGCCCAGCGGCTGCCCGTTCCACCCCCGCTGCGAGCACGCCATGGCGAAATGCCGTGAAGTCCGCCCGGTCCTGAAAGAGATCGCTCCCGGGCGCAGCGCAGCCTGTCATTTACACTATTCGGACAACGCATGACGACGACTACGCTTAACCCTGAAATCGGACGCAGCACGCTTCCCTTCACCGATCCGCATCACCCCGACAGGCCGCTTGAGATCAACTTTTTTCGCCCGGCCGATCATGGTCCTGACGATCCGGTCGTCATCGTACAGCACGGCATGCTCCGCAACGGCGACGAATATCGGGACTTCTGGATTCCCGCCGCGGAAAAGCACCGTATCCTGATCGCAGCACCGACCTTTTCCGACACGCGCTTTCCCGGCCCGGAATCGTACAATAACGGCCTGGTCGTCGAGAACGGCGGAAGCCTGCGTCCTTTCGAGAAATGGCTCTATGCCATCCCGGCCCGCGTCTTTGCTGCCCTGCGGAAGAGCGGCGTGACGCGTCGCTCGAGGGCACGGCTCTTCGGTCATTCGGCCGGCGGACAATTCGCACACCGGATGCTCGCGACCCAGGATCATGGATCCTTCGAGGCCGTCATCGCAGGAAATCCAGGCTGGTACACCCTGCCGACGCTGGAACGCGACTTCCCGGAAGGACTCGGCAGCCTCAGCCTCGACAAGGCCAGTCTCGCGCGCTGGTTCGCTTATCCGATGCACATCTTCGCAGGCGATCAGGATATCAGTACCGACGATCCCAACCTGCCGGCCCAGGACGAAGCCCTGAGACAGGGACCGCATCGTTATGCGCGAGCGCAGTTCGTCTACAATTTTGCTCGTCGCGAAGCCGAACGTCTCGGACTTCCCTTCCATTGGAGGCTCATCCGCGTCGAAGGCGTGGGCCATGACGGTGCCGCCATGTCGCGTGCCGCTGCCGCCTATTGGTTCGAGGGACGCATTCCACCGGCTGAAGAACTGGTCACCGCAGAAGCGGGCGCTTTGTAAATCGACCTCGATTCAATAACCATCCACGATTGACGTCGGAGCAAGACATGAACGTTCGAAATGAGATCTGGCAGCATGTGGATGCTGCAAAGAGCCGCCTCATTGCCTTGAGCGACCGGATCTGGGGAATGCCGGAGGTCTGCTACACCGAAGTCCGCTCGGCGGCCGAGCATGCCGCAGAACTGCGCCACCAGGGCTTTCGCGTCAGCGAGGGTGTTGCCGGTATCCCGACCGCCGTCATCGGCGAAGCGGGTGAAGGCGGCCCGGTCATCGCTTTCCTGGGCGAGTACGATGCCCTTCCAGGGCTTAGCCAGGAATCCGGCGTTGCGGAGCATCGGCCCATCGAGCCCGGCGGCCACGGCCATGGATGCGGGCACAATCTCCTCGGATCGGGCGCCATGCTCGCCGCCGTCGCCTTGAAGAACTGGCTTGCGGAGAAGGGCATTCCAGGTCGCGTCCGGTATTACGGCTGCCCGGCCGAGGAGGGTGGCGCGGCCAAGGCTTTCATGGTGCGCGCCGGTGCCTTCGACGACGCCGATATCGCGATCTCATGGCATCCCTACAGTTTCTGGGAAGTCGCGCCGGCACTGTCGCTGGCCAACACGCGCGCCGACTTCTCCTTTAGGGGGCGCGCGTCCCATGCCGCCGCAGCTCCTCATCTGGGACGCAGCGCACTCGATGCCGTCGAGCTGATGAATGTGGGCGTGAACTATATGCGCGAGCATATGCCGTCCGATGCACGTGTGCATTATGCCCTGCTCGATACGGGCGGCATCGCGCCGAACGTGGTGCAGGCCTATGCCCGCGTGCGCTATTCGATCCGCGCCACGGACCTGCCCGGCATGCTCGACCTGATCGGGCGCGTGCACAAGATCGCGCAGGGAGCTGCACTCATGACGGAAACCGGCGTCGAGATGCGCATCGTCAGCGCCGTCTCGAACACGCTTGGTAACACCCCGCTCGAACATGCCCTTCACAATGCCATGGAGGAGCTCGGGGCGCCTCCCTTCGACGACGCTGATCGTGACTTTGCGCGTAAGATCCGCGCAACGCTATCGGAACAGGAGATCGCATCCGTCTACCGAGCCATCGGCCAGCCGAAGACCGATGCGCCTCTCGCCGATTTCCTGACGCCCCTCGACTCGCCGCGCAAACCCATGATCGGCTCGACCGATATCGGTGACGTGAGCTGGGTCGTGCCCACCGTCCAGGCGCATGCGCCGACGGTGGCGATCGGCACGCCGTTCCACACATGGCAGATCGTCACCCAAGGCAAGATGCCGGCCGCGCACAAGGCGATGGTGCATGTTGCCAAGGCCATGGCGGCAACCGGCATGGCCGCGATCACCGATCCATCCCTGATTGCCGCCGCCAAGGCCGATCTTGCGGAGAGAACGCGGGAAACCCCGTATGTGAGCCCGCTGCGCGAGGGCGTCGAACCTCCGCTGGACATGTCGCGCAACTGACAGAAGCATCAGAACTCCGGTCGGTGGGCCTGCAAGCGGCCCACCCCAAGCGCATCGTGCGGACCCGAAGGGCCGCCGCCGCGGTACGAGATTACGCCCCGCGGCTCTCCAGGTAGACCCTCGCCGCTTTGATGGCGGCATTACACTCCGCCGATGTGCCGCCCAGGACCTCCTCGGGAGCGATGTTGCCGGTCCAGACGTTCAGGGCGGTTGTGACGACCCAAAGCGGCTCGGCCATGGCGCGATCGGCGAGCTTCGGGAGGGAGGTTTCAGCGCAGGTGCGCACGTCGGCAATGACAGCCTGAGGCGCTCGGATCTGGGCCAGGCGATCCCTCATCTCCGCCTGGAGCGGATCGACGATCAGCACGCTGACGACGAACGCCAATAGGTCTTGAAGCATTCTCACCTCTGCGCCGGCACCGGATCGGGAAAGATCCGACATCACGCGAGGGCCGGCACGGCTCGCGTCAGAGGGGCCCGGATCGGGGACTTTCAGGACTTAAGCATCACAGGCCAAGGTTCAAGGGCACCCCAACGCGTGCGCATCGTGAAGCCATAAACATAAGATCATCAACCTATTTCCTGCCCATAAACCCATGTCGCGGAGGAAAATACGCCTAAGCTGAAATGAACCGATCCGATGGGCTGCGAGAGCCTCAAAGTTGCCTGGATTGCCCCTGTATGAGCTGAGCCGTGTTGGAAGCGATTTGCGGATCGGATCATCAGCCTCATGAGCAGCCCGCCTCAGCCTCGAAGTGACTTCACCTTCCCCTGGTCGATCGATCATGAACCGCAAAACGGACTTATCGAGAAACTCGAGCAGTTCTACAGGCTGTGCCATCTGCGATGGCAGTTCATCGAGACATGCAGACTGGCGGCGCGTCCCGCGCTTGAGCGCGCCGGTGTCGTGCTCGACCAGACCGTTCTCGCCACTGCCCTGATCGTTCTTCCAAGGGTATTCGCCAGCTGGGATGCGCTGCGCCCCACCCTGCTCTCACACACACGAGCGCTATTGCCGTTCATTCCACTCGCCAGTGCTGAAGAGGAAGCGCTCAATGCTGATCCGATTTGGAACCTCCTGGCCGAATTTCGGGCGCTTGCACCGGAGCAGCAGGACAAATCCGCCAAGAATCTTGCTCTCCTGTGGGATCACTTCGAGACCACTTTCGGTGGCTTGAGCGGCTTCCTGGCAGAGTCACAGGCCGAGCAGTCCCTGTATCTCGAAAAACTCACGACGGCCTCGCGGCGGATGAAGCTCGCCCGAGGATCGGAGGTCGCGTTTCACTATGTCACCGTCGAACTGATGCGGCTCTACGTACATGGTCTGCAGCTCGGACGGTCGGATCGTGCCGCACTGACGCTCGCGTCTAACGTCGTCGCCCTGATCAACCGCGGACGCATGATGACGCCGGCGATTACGGCCGACGCTCCCTCCCGGCCGCTGCATGCGGCCGCAGCATAGGCGCCGGAACACGCCCCTTTTCGGACCGTTCCTTTGCTGAGTCGGAATTCGAATCGGGAAGGATCATGTCATGGACGAGAGCACCCGCGCGCCCGATACCAGGCCGCATTTCGAGACCGTCGATCCGGCGACCGGACAAATGGGCCGGACCTATGAGGGGCACACACAGGACGAGGCGCTCGCCATCGCGCAACAGACCCGTCAGGCTTTCGAGGAATGGCGCCGGACATCCTTCAGCCATCGCGCCGGCCTCATGAAGACGGCCGCCGCAGTGCTGCGGCGCCGGCAAACGGAATTGGCCGGGATCATGACCGACGAGATGGGCAAGACCCGCAAGGAGGGTCTGGCCGAGATCGAGAAATGCGCCTTCAACTGCGATCACTTCGCCCAGAATGCGGAGCGCTATCTGGCTCGCGACCCGGTCGATCTCGGCGGCCCCAGGGCTTTCGTGACGTTCAATCCCCTCGGCGTGGTGCTCGCCGTCATGCCGTGGAATTTCCCGTTCTGGCAGGTCTTTCGTTTCGCCGCACCGACGCTCATGGCCGGCAATGCGGGCGTGCTCAAACATGCCAGCAATGTGCCGGGATGTGCTCTCGCCATCGAGAACGTGTTTCAGGAGGCGGGCTTTCCGAAGCATCTTTTCCGCACGCTTCTCATCCCGAGCCGGGATGTGCGCGCCGTGATCGAAGCGCCATCCATCGCCGCCGTCACGCTGACAGGCAGTGTGGCGGCCGGACGCCAGGTGGCGAGCGCTGCCGGGGCCGTGCTGAAGAAAAGCGTGCTCGAGCTCGGCGGCTCCGATGCCTATCTCGTTCTGGACGACGCCGACATCGAGAAGGCGGCTCGAGTCTGCGCCGCCGCCCGCATGGTCAATGGCGGGCAGAGCTGCATCGCCGGCAAGCGCTTTATCGTGCAGAAAAGCGTGCGCGAGGCCTTCGAGCGCGCCTTCGTCGAGGCCATGAGAGCCTATCCGATGGGAGACCCGCGTGATGAGGCCACGAAACTCGGGCCCATGCAGAGCATCAAGGCCCGTGACGAGATCCACGATCAGGTTCGAAGGAGCCTCGAGAAGGGAGCACGCCTGCTTCTCGGCGGCGAGGCGCCGGACCGGCCGGGTGCGTGGTATCCGGCAACGGTACTCACGGATGTGCAGCCCGGCATGCCGGCCTATGACGAGGAGGTCTTCGGCCCTGTGGCGGCGATCATCGAGGCCGCCGACGAGGCAGAAGCAATCGGCATCGCCAATGCTTCGCCCTTCGGCTTGGGTTCCGGCGTCCTGACCGAGAATCTGGAGCGGGGCGAGCGCATTGCCGCCGAGGAATTGGAAGCCGGCATGAGCTTTGTGAACGCGAATGTACGCTCCGATCCGCGCATGCCGTTCGGTGGCGTAAAGGAATCAGGCTACGGCCGCGAATGCGCGCGTTTCGGCATCCGCGAGTTCACCAACATCAAGAGCGTGCTCGTCGAGAGCTGATTACGCGATCGCCTTGGCAAAAATCGGGAGGCGCTTTAGCGCCTCCCTGACGGATCCAATCCGATGCTCTAGCGGCAGCGGCGGATGCGGCGCGTGACGATGTCGCCATCGGGTTCTTCCTCACGGATCACCACGGTGCGGCACCGGTTGATGCTGCCGGTCGACAGGTCGTCGCGGTCGTAGACGCGACGGCGCTCGATATAGCGCCGCTCGTAACGATCCCGATCTGGCCCAACGCGGACGCTCGGGCCATCGGGACCGATTCCGAACTGAACTTGAGCAGATGAAGGCGTTGAAACGACAACGCTCGAACCAATTAAAGCGACTGCCAAGAGCCAAGCTGATTTCCTCATCGTTCCATCTCCACGTATTGGCATTGGATGACCAACGCATTACTTCGCTTTACGTTTCATGAAATGGAACGACAGAACGCATCGCACCCGGAGAGCGCGACTGTACGCTAATTCCCTAGGACAATAACTACAAACAACGACAAGAATGGGGACAAATACGCAACGCCGACGCTTGCCTGCAGCCAAGCCAAGATTCCCGCTCTCAATGCTAGCGCGGCGCGGCCTCGATCTCGGTCTGCTCAACCACACGCTCGATCAGCTCCGCTTGGCTTTTGATGCAATAGAGCGGCACGCCGCCGGCCGTGGAGGGCAGGAGGCGGAGAATTCTGAACAGATCCCGGGGGAGGTTTGGGGCGGCGGCGCTGGGTCGAACGACTTGGCCGATCTTGAACAAATGCTCCTTCATGGAACCCTCCAAAGGAACCAAGGGACGACTGCATCATACCAGCCTCATGCCCCGCCCGTGAGACTTTGTCGACAGATCGCATCACTCTTCAGAAGGAGCGGTAGACTCTTCGCTGGATCGGCACGAAATCAGATCGGGCCTCTCGGGATGTCATGCCAGTAATCCCGCATCTCCTGCTCACGCTTGCGGTCGGGCCAGACCTGATCGTCGCCGTAGAATGAGGGCGCGCCTTGGACCTGAGCCTCAGTCACATCCGTGCGGTAGCCCTCGAGCTCCGTGTCGTAGGACAGCTTCTCCCACGGGATCGTATGGTGATGAACACCGAGACCGAGGAAGCCGCCGAAGGTCACGTCCACATAAAGAACCCGTCCGCTCACCTTCTCGATCAGCAGGCGCTTGATAGTGCCGATCTGCGTGTCCAGAGGACCGTAGACAGCGGTGCCTTCCACGCGGTCGCTCTCGATCACCGGATGCCAAGAGTCCGACCGGTTGATCGGCCCCCAAAGGTAGAAGCCATTCTCGATGATCCCGGCGGCGACAACGGCCCGGCTGACATTGAGCGTCCACTCGTCATCGGGACCGACCTGCTGGACGAGAGCCCAAGGCCCTTGCTCGACCGGCAACATTTCGCCCGTCGCGCTCTCCGTGAAGCCGCGCAGCTCGGGAGTCGTCTTGGACTGGAACACATAATACGTTCTCATGGGCGCCTCCCATCCGACTGGATCGATCGCTCCCCATCCCCTCACCGGCGCCGGAAATCCGCAATCGCCGCTCAGCGAGGTGATCTGAATTTCAACCTCAAGCTCTTGAGCGCGGTTCCTCGCAAGTGCGAAAATGTGGGCAAGATTCTGACTCGCACGACCTGTTTTACGGCGTTGGACCGCGGGCCTTTCGGTGCTAGGCTGAGTATGCGGGTGGGGAGCTTCGCAGTGCAGGGAAGGAACCTGTGGTCGCAGACTTGGCAATATCCTTGCTCGTTGTTCTAGCCGGCGCCGTCGGGATGCTCCTGCTGCTTCTCACGTGGTTCGGCGGCAGAACCATCACGCCCGAGATCGAGGACGATCTCGATCCGATTCTGGGCGCGCGAGACCCCATGGCCATTTACGAATCCCATGGCCCGTTCATTCCGATGCCGGGCCATCTGAAGACCAACGATCAGATGGTGGAATGGATGACGAAGGAGCTTCCCAGGCTTACAGCGGAAAGCGCGAATCCCCGGGCGTAGCGGGCCTAACGCGTGACACCCGTGGATTCAAACCGACGTCAATCGCAGCGGCGGACCCGCCGCGTGACCGTGCGGCCCCACTCGTTCTCTTCATGAATGGTGATATTGCGGCAGCGGCTCTCATAAACGTCGTAACGGCGCTCTTCGCGCAGAGCATCCCGGCGACCGGCTTCATAGGCGCGGGCACGCTCCTCTCGCCGGCGTTCACGGCGTTCGTAGCGCTCCTGCTCGGGGTCGCGCACGCCGATCTGCGGACGGCCATCGGGTCCGATACCAAACTGGATCTGCGGCTGAGCCGAGGAGGACGAGGCAACGAAGAGACTTGAACCCATGGCTGCGACGGCAAGGAGAATAATTTTTCGCATTTGAAAAGTCCTGTTCGACAATTCGCAATCCAACGCCCGCTTACACACCCGGTTCCAGACCAGATTGCTGAATGTCGTCAATCAATAGCTTAATAAAAATGAGCTGAAGCGATAACGTTTCACGGAAACATCAGGGCTGAAATCAATACACTCACTGCATATGCCAAAGCAATCAGAAGCGGCACGAGCATAGCGGCTGACGCAAGCAGAAAAACCGACAAGCTGAGACCGCGCATAATGTGGCTCCTTCAATCGTGACGCTTGCAGCCTACCCGGAACCTGGGCCGCAACATGGCACAAACTTGGCCAAACATAAGAAGCTCTACAAAGACGGCGCTCTTATATAGCCTTGCGCGACAAGGAAATTGTGCTCAAATTGCAGCAAATTTCACCGATCGCAGCTGTTCGGGAATCAGCCGTTGGAACTGTCGCGCGGTCTCGGGCGTGTTGCGATGTAGAGGCCGACGCTGCCCATGATCGCCGCGAGAATGACGAGCAGGATGCGATTTTCCGTGAGCCACAGGATCAAGGCGTAGGACAGAACAAGCGCAGCAAGCGCATAGAGTTTGGCGTGCAGTGGAATGGCTCTTTGATCGCGCCAGGCGGTTAGCAATGGTCCGAAGCGAGGATGGTTGTACAAACGCCCGGCAAGGACCGGATTCGAGCGGGCAAAGCACCAGGCCGACACGAGCACGAAAGGCGTCGTCGGCAGAACCGGCAGGAAAATTCCGACGATGCCAAGTACGAGGCTGGCATAGCCAAGGCAGAGATACAGGCGACGCATCATCCGGTTTCTCGCAAGATCAATCCGGGATGGGCATAACGCGTCATCCTTCGATCCTGTGCCTTCACGATCCGCTCGCCAGCATCGTCTCGACGCCTGCGGCAATCTCGAGAAGCCGCCGGTCGTGACCGTGGCGCGCTATCAGCATGAGGCCGACCGGCCGCTCCGTGCCGGGGATCGGCAGCGAGATACCGGTCAGATCGAACTGGTTGCCGAACATGGTGTTGCGGAGGATCAGCCAGTCCATCTTGTTGTAGAGCTTGTCGTCGGCCTCCAGCGGTGCGATCAGGGGCGCCGAAACAGCGGTGGTCGGCAGCACCAGCACGTCGAGCGGGGACAAACGCTCGTCCATGGCGGCCGCGAGCGCGCGCCGGCGGCGCAGCATGCGGATGTAGATCGGCGCCGGCACAGTGCCGCTGCGCGCGATCCACCAGCGCACGCGCGGATCGATCTCCTTCGCTTTTGTCTCCAACCAATCCGCATGGACTTCCGATGCCTCGATGGATGCGATGGAGGCCGCGACGGTGATGTCCGCCATCTCCTGCAGCAGATCCTCGATGCCGTGATCGACGATTCTCGCGCCGGCGCGAGACAGGAGCGTCAACGATGTCTCGAAGGCCCGCTCCACAATCAGCTCGGTGTCCGAGAACAGGCGACCGCGTGGAACGCCGATCCGCAATCCGGCCAGGGGATGCGGCTTCAACACGCGTGTCTCCTCACCTGCCATGATGGCATCCGTGACGGCACAATCCTGTACGGTGCGAGCCAGCGGTCCGATGGAATCGAGACTAGGCGCGAGGGGGAAGGCGCCGTCGAGCGGCACCCGATGCGCCGTCGGCTTGAAGCCGACGACACCGTTGAGCGCTGCCGGAATGCGCACGGAGCCGCCGGTATCGCTGCCGATGGAAATCTCGCTCGTGCCCTCCGCCACGGAGACACCGGCGCCCGATGACGATCCGCCGGGGATCCGCAAAGGATCTGCCGCATTGCCGGGCGTGCCGTAATGCGGATTGAGGCCAAGACCCGAGAAGGCAAACTCCACCATGTTGGTTTTGCCGAGGATGACGGCACCAGCGCGACGCAGGCGGCGGACGATGATCGCATCCCTGTCAGCAGCAGGCGCATCGCGCAGGGCAATCGAGCCTGCGAGCGTCGTCTCGCCCTCCACATCGAAGAGATCCTTGATCGAGATGATCGTGCCATCAAGCGGCCCGAGCGAGAGACCGGCACGGCGCCGCGCATCGGCGGCATCGGCGGCAACGCGGGCCGCCTCTTCGTAAACGCGCAGAAACACACGTTCGTCGGCCGCACGCCCGGCAAGGCGCTCCAGAATGGTTTCGAGCTTGTCTCTGATCGTCGTCATAAAGGCACCGGATGAGGGGACAATGGCTTATAGCATCGGACCCAAAAGTGGATCCACTTTTGGGATCCAATCCGATGCTCAATTCCTTAAGCAGCGCATCGTGCGGAAAACCGGGTCCACTTTTCACTGACGTGGCCCTTCGGGTCGCTGGCGCGGCCCTCCGGGTCCGCACGATGCGCTAGCCCATCACCTGGGAATGGCACTTTAGCGCCTCGCTGTCATCCCCGGTGAGCGAAGCGAGGGAAGGGATCCACCCACGTGCTTGACGCTATGGATCCCCGTCCCGGTCCTGCGGATCGCCGGGGATGACAGAGGGGACTGTGTCCTATCCGTCATCAAGACGCATAGCGCTCGCAGGTCTCGTCCGCATCGCTCAGGTCGAGGGCCAGGGTCGAAATCGGGAAGGTGATGACGCAGCGGATTCCGGCCGGTGCGAAATCGAGCTTGATCTCGCCTCCAAGCTGCTGCGCGAGGCCGCGCTGAATAAGCTTGGATCCAAACCCCTGACGCTCGGGTTGCTTTACCGGAGGGCCACCGCTCTCGACCCATTCCACAAGAAGTGCAGGTTGTCCGCTTCCTGACGCGACGGCCCACATCACGTGAACTTTGCCGTCCGGAACGGAAAGCGAGCCGTACTTGACGGCGTTCGTCGCCAGTTCGTGGATGGCAAGCCCCAGAGCCAGAACAGCGCCCGGCTGCAGATTGATCCGCGGACCGCGCAGGCGGATGCGCTGCTGCATGCCATCCTGATAGGGCTCCAGCTCGTTCTTCAGCACGTCCTCCAGAAGCGCACCCTGCCATTGAGTGGCCGTGAGAAGGTCATGGGTCTTGGCCATCCCGTGCAACCGATCCATGAAGGCGTTCCACGCAGCCGGATCGTTGCTGTCGGCGGAGCGCCTGGTCAGCGAGGCGACCGATTGAACCGTCGCTAGCGTATTCTTGACCCGATGATTGAGTTCGTGAAGCAGAAGCGCCTGCCGCTCCTCGGCGAGCCGGCGCTCGGTGATGTCCTGTGAAACGCCGACCATGGACAGCTGTCCATCCGGTCCGATTCTCATGCGACCGCTCACCCGAATCCAGTGCTCGCTGCCGTCAGGCCAGACCGCCCGATACTCCACATGAAGGTCTGTACGGGTTGCGAGAGCCTGCGCAACAGCTTCCGCCTGCATCGCACGATCGTCAGGATGGATCGACGCAACCAGATCCGCATAGGAGAATGGCTCGTCGGGTCCACGCCCGAAATGAGCGCGGCAGATGGCCGATGTGGTGAAGGCCCCCGTGGAAGGGACGAACTCCCAGGAGCCGAGATGTCCCGCATTGAGCGCCAGGCGCAGGCGCGCTTCGCTCTCGGCCACATGGGCGAGAACCTCATCCCGCTCGCGCTCGTGCGTGCGGATGCCAGTGGCCGCCTCCACGAGAGCCTTCTTGATCGTGTCGAACTCCAGAACTCGCGTCGTCGTCGGATCGGCGACTTCATCTCCACGCCCGAGGGCTCGCGCTGCCGCCACAAGCTGGTCGACCCGCTTGGCGATGGAGCGGGAAAGCAGAACCGCCAGGAGAATGCCGCCCAGGATGACGGCTCCGAGAATCGTGAGCCAGAAGAGAGAGCGCTGCGCCGATTTGGCCAGTTCCGCTTCCGGGATGCTGATGACGAAAGACCAGCCATAGGTCGGAGACTGGCTGAAATAAGTGCGCACTGGAATGCCATCCAGCGTGACGCTCTGGAGCCGGCCTTCCTGCGCGGCCGCAAGGGCCTCCTGAATGTAAGGGCTGGCAAGCTGCCCGACGAACCGCTCCGGCGACCTGGAGCGGGCCACGATCCGCCTGCTGCGATCGAGCACCGCGGCATTCCAGCCTTCGGCAATCCTTTGATCGCGGATGATGTTCTGGAAGACATCCGGCGTAATCGCGAGCGACAGGATATAGGCGACCCTCTCATCGAGAATGACCGGGGCATCGATGATGATCAGGCGCTCTCCCGTCAATGAGCCCACATATAGATCGGACACATGCGGCTTACGGGATTCCTGAACGCGCTGCAGAACATTCGGACGGTTACTGTTCGGCAGGATGACGCCGTAAGGCACGCGGGTGTTGAAGATCACTCGCCCTTCGGGTTCGAAAAGAGCCATCCAGGAGGGCTCTGAGAGAGGAGTGTTTTTCGCCCGCTGATAAAACTCTTCGAAGTTCCCTCTGGCGAGACTGGACGATTGAGCTAGAACCTGCAGGGCCACTACCGATTTTTCGATTTCGCGATCGAGCGACAGGCTCAGCGCTCGGGCCGTTTCCTGCATGCGCAGATCGGTGGCCTGACGCTCGGCCTGATAGCTCGAATAAAGCCCCCCTGCGGCCACCAGAATCGTCGGCAGGGCGAGAACCAGCACCAGTCCCCACAACAGCTGCCGCAGCGAGGTACGGGCACCTTCTGAAAATGCCCCGGTCGATGATCCGGTATTGAATCTTCGGCCTTCCATCTAGCCAACATCCTGGATGGGCATGGTGACACACACCAGAACGGCGGGATTGTCGAGCGGCCATTCAACACCAGCGTCGAGCTGGCGCGCGAGAGCTTTCAGGATGGTCCCGGAGGCGCTGTCCTTCGCGGCCTGCTTTTCCTCGAGGCTGAAGGCATCGTCCGAGATCCGGAAGAGCAGCGTGCCATCGTGGATCCGGAGCGTGAGCTTCAACTTTCCTTGCCGTTCCCGGTAGGCGTGTGTGAGTGCATTGACGACGATCTCGTTGAACAGAAGCGCCATGGGGGCTGCCTTGGCGGCCTCGACCTCCACATTCCCGATTTCGAATTCCGGCGTGATCCTCACGCCAGGAACGGACGCGGCCAGCTCCTCGCACAAGCCCCTGGCAAAGCGCGAGGCATCGAACCGCGCCGATCCCTGCCCATCATAGAGGTCGCGATGGGCGGCGGCGAGAGCCTGCATGCGCTCCTTCATGCGCCCGAGCACTTGGCGCACCTGCTCGTCCTTAGCCTGACGGAACTCGATTCCGACCAGGGAGAGCAGCAGCTGGAGATTGTTCTTCACCCGATGATCGAGCTCGTGCAGAAGCGCCGTGCGCTCATCGAGCATCTGCTGCAGGGCACCCTGCGCCTGCCTTTTCTCATCGCGCTCGCGGGCTTCGGCCAAGGCCCGCAGGACGGTGGCAGGCAGGCGGTCGAGCTTGTCCTTGAGGACGTAATCCGTCGCGCCGCGCTTCAAGGCCTCGACGGCAACCTCTTCGCCCAGGGCGCCGGAAACGAACACGAAGGGCGTGGCGGGAGATATGTCCCGGGCGATCTCGAGCGCGTTCAGGCCGTTGAAAGCCGGCAGAAGATAATCGGCGAGAATGAGATCCCAGCTTTCGTCCCGAACGGCCTTCGTGAATTCATCGGCGGACACCACCCGCTCGATCGATACGGAAAGCCGGGCACCGGTCAGAGCTTCCGTCACCAGCTCGGCATCGAGCGCGCTGTCCTCCAGGAGGAGGATACGCAGCTCCCGATCGGACAGGATGACGGGCGGCCGATCCATCGATATCTCTATCCTCCGTTGCGCTGCGGCGGCGGCTCGTTGAGGATAGCCCAGAATACACCGAGATCCTGGATCGCATCGAAGAACTCGCGAAACCCCACGGGCTTTACCACGAATGCGTTCACGCCGAGCTCGTAGCTGCGCACGAGGTCGCTTTCCTCCCGCGACGAAGTGAGCAGGACGACGGGTGTCTGCCTCAAGTGCGGATCGGCCTTGACCGCCTCCAGCACCTCGAGCCCATCTATCTTCGGCAGCTTGAGATCGAGCAGGACGACGGCCGGGTCGGCGGTGTTGCGGTTTTCATGGGCGCCGCGGCGATAGAGAAAATCGAGCGCCTCCTCGCCGTCGCGCACCACGACGACCTCGTTGGCGAGCTGGCTCTGCTCCAGGGCCGCCATGGTCAGTTCGAGATCCTTCGGGTTGTCCTCGACCAGCAGAATCGGCTTCAGCTCCGCCATTCATGCGGCTCCTTCACTCTGATCCGGCAGGGCGATGGAGAAGGTCGCTCCCTTGTCGAGCACTCCCTCGGCCCAGGCCCGGCCTCCATGTCTTTCCACAATGCGGCGTACATTGGCCAGCCCGATCCCGGTTCCCTCGAAGTCTTCCATTCGGTGCAGACGCTGGAAAACGCCAAACAGCTTTTCGATATACTTCATATCGAACCCGACCCCGTTGTCGCGCACGAAATAGACCGTCTCCCGATTGTTCCGATAGGAGCCGATCTCGATACGCGCCTTCTCCCGGGTGCGGGTATATTTGACGGCATTGTCTAGCAGGTTTTCGAAGACAAGCCGAATCAGCACCGGATCGGCATTCACCGCCGGCAAGTCCCCAACGATCCACTGGATCCGGCGGTTCCCCGATTCCATGGCCAGTTTCTGTCGGATCTCCTCGACCAGACCGGCGACGTCGACCTGCCGGGGCTTCAGGGCCGTGCGGCCCATCTGCGAGAAGCGCAGCAGGTTGTCGACGAGGGTTCCGGCCGTGTAGGCGGCATCGATGATCGTGTCGATGTAGCGCTTGCCCTTTTCCGACAGATCGCTCCATTCCTGTTTCTTCAAAAGTTCGGAATAGCCGACGATGTGCCGGAACGGCGCCCGCAGGTCGTGCGAGACCGAATAGGAGAAGGACTCCAGCTCCTTGTTGCTGCGGCGCAATTCCTCCGAGAGCGCCGCCAGTTCCTCGGCCCGACGCAGCACGATGCCGACGATGGCGTTGCGAAGTTCCTTGACCGCCTCGACCTCGCTTCGATCCCAGGGCAGGGAGCGGTCGCGCACCATCTCCTTCCAGATCTCGAAGGAGCGCCGGGGATGGAGCCTTAAGCCTCCCGCCTCCTCCTCGACAGGTTTTTGCGGATTTCCGCCCCATTTGACATTCTGCACGACCTCGGGGCGGAACCAGAGCACGTAGCTCGAATGCACCTTCGAGATTGAAATCGAGAGGAGCCCGCTCGCCTTGTCGGCAAAGGCTTTCGCCGCTGGATACACCTCGGACAGATTGTCGGAGACAAAGACATCCTCCTGATGGTTCTCGGACAGCCAGTTGAACAGGGCCCGAACCTGTTCCTTATCGGGGGCTTGGCCCACGCACCAGCAATGATCATGCGTCAGCACGGCGGCTCCTTTCGCACCGGCGAGCATCATCAGGTCGTCCGGATGGTTCACCAGCCCCGCGATGAAGTGCTCCTCCGCGGCCATTTGGGCGAGAAGCCGTGTCTGCACGGCACCGAGGCGCACGCGGTTTTCGGCGAGAGTCGTGTTCTCCCGTGCCTCCAGCTGCAGGGAAAAGATCTGCGTGAGGAAATCGCAGCCGTTGCGCACCTGCAGCGAGACCCGCTTCGGCTCCTTGTTGTGGCAGGAGATCAGGCCCCACAGCTTGCCGTCGCGCAGGATCGAGATCGACATGGAGGCAAGCGTCCCCATGTTGCGCATATATTCGAGATGAACCGGCGAGACGCTGCGCAGCACCGAGTCGCTCAAGTCCAGCGGCGCGGGATCGCGCGACTGGATCGGAACGGGCGTGTAATTGGCGTCGGGAATGATGCGCAACCGGTTACGCCGATAGAGCTCCCGCGCCTGGGCGGGAATGTCGGAGGCGGGAAAGCGCAGGTCGAGATAGGACGGCAGCGCCTCGTTGCGGTCCTCGGCGATGACGGTGCCGTTCCACTGCTCGTCGAAGCGGTAGATCAGCACCCGGTCGAAGCCGGTCATGCGGCGGATATCCTGCGCCGCAAGGCTGCATAGGACCTCGACCGTGGAGGCTCCCTGCAGCTGCTCCACGAACCGGCGCAATGTGGGATAGAGCGCATCGATGCTGGAGATTGAACCGAAGGGCGGCTCCTCCAGTTCGAGAACGGCATGCTCGCCCGAGCGGGAGATTGCCGTCTCGTAGAATCGTTCCTCCTGCGCGGTCTGGATTTGGATGGCCTTGACGAAACGCGTGCTTCCCGCCGATGGCGGATTGTCCAGCTGCGCGCTGAATTCCGCACTCAGAGCCGGCAGCACCTGCTCGAAAGGCCGGCCGAGAACATCAGCCGGATCGAACCCGAAGGTCTCGGCGATGTTGGTGCTGGCATAGGCAATCGCCCTGTCGGACAGCCTGATTGCGAGAAGCATCCCGTGCGGCTGGATGCTGCCGGGAATGTGGATCGGCTCCCGCTCGCAGGCGGTCAGATCGATGTCTTGCGGCGTTTGCAGCGTCATGGAACCTCGCACAGCCAGTCATGCATCACATCGAAGGTTTGTTGCGCGGATGCGACGATCAGATCATCGGTTTCTGGTGACGAAGCCTCCAGAAGCACCGCGCCGAACGATTTCCACATGGCAGCGATATCGCGGCCGTAGCTGCGGAAATAGGCGCAACCTGTCTCCGCATTGAGCCCAAGCTTTCGCTCGACCTCGCGCGCGATGATGGCGCCGCCAAGCGTCGAGCCCTCGACTACATACATGCTGCCCAGCACCGCCTCGGGGGCCCGCAGCGGCATGAGTGGTCGACCTTGCGGTAATTGAATGATCCCGTCGGAGGTGAGTCCCAGAGCCTCGAGATCTCTGGCGAGAAGCTGCGTCTTGCAGCGGCTCTGAAAGAACGTCCGATCCGGAGCCGCTTCGAGGGCTTCGCTCTCCCAGGCCTTGTGGAAGCCGTAAAAGCAGATCAGCAGATCCCTATAGGCATCACGCGATGAGATTCGGCGGTCGAGATCGATGGCTGCCTCAATCCTGTCATGTGCTGCGCGGGTTTCGATTTTCAGGCGTTCGAGAAGTGTCATGGGGCCTCGTCCACGGGGCGGCCCAGCCTTCCAGCAACCATCCGCTCGACTATACCCAATCCGTCGTGGATCAGAACGGCGAGCAACGCAACCACCAATCCGCCCTGCAGCACGAAGGCGACGTTGTTGGATTGAAGGCCGGCGATGATGACCTCGCCCAATCCCTTGGCCGCCACCGTCGAGCCGATGGTGGCGGTACCGAGACTGATGATCACCGAGAGACGAATGCCGGCCAGGATCACCGGCAGCGCGAGCGGGAGTTCAACCTGCATGAGACGCTGACGCGGATTCATGCCCATGCCCTTGGCGGCTTCAAGCGTCTGCGGCGACACTTCCATCAGGCCGGTGAGCGTGTTCTCGAAGATCGGCAGAAGACCGTAGAGAAAGAGCGCGATGAAGGTCGGCTTCTCGCCGAAACCGACGAGCGGCACCGCAATCGCCAGGACTGCGATGGGCGGAAAGGTCTGGCCGATATTCACGAGGCTGCGCGAGAGCGGCAGGAACTCGCTTCCTGACGGCCGCGTGACGAAGATGCCGAGCCCCACGGCGAGAATCGTGCTGGCCAATGTCGCGAGAAACACGATGCGCAGATGCGACAGAGTCAGGGCGAGCAGGCTGCCCTGATTGTAGATCGCCGGCGCATCGTTCACGGTCAGGGGCTTGAACGCGAAGGCGAAGAGCTGCGGCGCAGTGATGAAGAGCACCAGCAGGAGCAGCGCTGCACCGCGCAGGACGAACGAACGAGCGCTCATGGGACGGGCCGCCCATGCGCCATGATGCCCCTCACGCTGACGCGTCCGACGATGGCACCGGAAACATCCGCGACTGGCAGTTCGTTCCTTCCCACCCAGATCAGCCGCGAGAGAGCATCCCGTAAGGAATCGGTGACGAGGATGGGCTCTCCCTCGGCGGCACCCTGCTCGAGAGCTTCCTGCACGCGCATCAGGGACAGGAGACGGAACGGCCGCTCCGCCGTTCCCACAAGCTGCTCGACGAAATCTTCCGCCGGATGTGTGAGCAGTTCCGCAGGCGTCGCATATTGCAGGAGCCCTGCCCGGTCCATCACGGCGATCTTGTCGCCCAGTTGGAAGGCCTCGTTCATGTCGTGCGTGACGAGAACGATGGTGGTACCGAGACGGCGCTGGATCGCGATGAGATCGTCCTGCGCCTTGCTGCGGATGACCGGATCGAGCGCACCGAAAGGTTCGTCCATCAGGAGCAGCGCGGGCTTTGCCGCGAGCGCCCGCGCGACGCCGACACGCTGCTGCTGACCGCCGGACAGCTCGTGCGGGAATTTTCTGGCGAATTCCGCCGGATCGAGCTGGAACAGATCGAGCAGTTCCTCGACGCGGGCCGCGATCCGCCTTTTGTCCCAACCGAGAAGACGCGGCACGGTGGCGATGTTTTCCGTGACTGTGCGATGAGGAAACAGCCCGTAGCCCTGGATCACGTAGCCGATCCGGTGCCGCAGTTCGTCCTCCGGGATCGTCATGGTGTCTTCACCGTCGATGAGCACGCGGCCCGCGCTTGGCTCGACGAGGCGGTTGATCATGCGCAGCAGGGTCGATTTGCCCGCGCCCGACGTACCGACGACGACCGCGATCGTTCCCTCATCGACCCGGAAGGACACGTCGTCGACGACGGTCGTCGCGCCATAGTGCTTGGTGAGATGCTCGATCTCGATCATGAGGAGCCCCGCTTGGTCAGGTCGATGATCGCATCGAGGGTGATGGCGGCAGCAAAGGACAGCGCCACCGTCGGAATGGCGCCCAGGAGCACGAGGTCGATGGCCGTCTGTCCGATGCCCTGGAACACGAAGGTGCCGAAGCCCCCTCCCCCGATCAATGCCGCCACCGTGGCCAATCCAAGGTTCTGAACCAGCACGATGCGGATGCCGGCGAGAATGACGGGAAGCGCCAGGGGCAACTCGACCTGCCACAGGCGCTGGCGCGGGGACAATCCCATGCCACGGGCCGCATCGATCACGTCGGCCGGCACCTGCTTCAATCCGGTGACCGTGTTGGCCACGACCGGCAGGAGGGAATAGAGAAAAAGCGCGATGAAGGCTGGCGCTACCCCGATGCCGCGAATGCCCAAAGCCGCGGCCAGAGGCACATGCGCGGCGAGATAGCCGAGCGGCGCGATCAGGATGCCGAAGAGCGCGATGCTCGGGATCGTTTGGACGATGCTGAGCACTTGAAGAATCGCCGTTCTGAGACGCCGGATGCGATGGCCGAGAATGCCGAGCGGCAGCCCGACGAGGCAGGCTGCCACCATCGAGCCGAAGGCGAGCCACAGATGCCGGCCTGCCTCGCGCCAGAAGGTGTCTGACCGATTCGCATATTCCTTGAGCAGGGAGAGATCGTTCCAGGCCCCGGAGACGAGCAGAAGTGCAATCGCACCTGCCGCCACAGCGAGAGCGGCGAGCCGCACCCAGGGTCCCAGGCGCAGGCGCGCCAGCGCATCGGCCGCAAGCAGCGCGAAGGAGAGAGCGAGCAGCCAGAAGCCGAGAGACGGTGAGACGCGTGCAAAGGTGTTGCCGGCCGGCGTGATGAATCCGGCAGACCATCCGACTGTGGGAAAGATCACGCACAGGCCAAGAGAAGCGGTGGCGAGGCGAATCAGTGGCGTGTGGACCAGCGCCGCGCACAGCGCAATGCCGAGCGACACGACCAGGACGCTGAGCGCGCCCGAAAGCGGCAACGCGTCGATCAGCATTCGCCCTTCGCCGGCCACGATGCGGTTGGCGCGATAGATCACGAAGGGCGATGCGAAGAGCGCGATACCGATCAGAACGGCGATCACGCTCCCGAGCCGATCGAGGGACAAGTTTGGGCGCAACGAAGGCATACCGGGCGCGGTCGTTCGGGTCGAGATCGTATTCACAAAACTTCCGGCCCTTGTCGCGCCGCCTGTCGTCCCTTGGACGGGACTTCAGATCATTTCAGAAAACCCTTGGACTTCAAATAATCCGTCGCCACGGCCTTCCCGGGTTCGCCGCCGACCTGAACGCGAGCATTCAGCTGCTGGAGTGTAGCAAGATCGAGGGATGCAAAGACAGGCTTCAGGATCTCGGCGATCTTTGGATTTTCCTTCAGAACGGATTCGCGAATGATCGGCGCCGGTGCATAGACGGGCTGCACATTCTTGTTGTCTTCCATCACCACCAGGCCCGACGGGGCGATGCCGCCATCGGTGCCGTAGACCATGGCCGCATTGGCGCCGTTGGTCTGCTCCGCCGCCGCCTTGATGGTCGCTGCCGTGTCGCCGCCGGAGAGTACGATGAGCTGCTCCGGCTTCATCTTGAAGTCATAGGTCTTCTGGAATGCCGGCAGGGCCGAGTCCGAATTCACGAATTCGGCGGAGGCCGCGAGCACAACCTTGCCGCCCTTCGAGATCCATTGGCCGAAATCGGCGAGGGTCTTCAGCTTGTTGCCGTCTGCCACGTCCTTCCGCAGCGCGATGGCCCAGGTGTTGTTGGCGGGCGAGGGGTCGAGCCAGACGATCTTATTGGCATCGTAATCGAGCTTCTTGGCCATCTCGAAGCCCTTGGCCGCATCCTTCCAGACCGGATCGTCCGCCTTGTTGAAGAAGAAGCCCGCATTGCCGGTATATTCCGGGTAGATGTCGATCTCGCCTGCCGTGATCGCCTTGCGCACCACTGGCGTCGCCCCGAGCTGGATGCGGTCCTGGGTCTTGATGCCGTTGGCATTGAGCATCAGCAGAATGATGTTGCCGAGCACTGAGCCTTCAGTATCGATCTTCGACGAGACGACCACATCGGCCTTGGCGGCACCCACCGCTGCCAATGCGAGGGCAGCAGCCAATGTCAGCGACTTGAGGACGGTCTTCATGGGAATCCCCTTATGGAACCTTGCCCTGCTGTTTCTAGGACAGTTCCGCCGTTTAGGCAGAGGGGGTCTCAAGAAGACTTCGGTTTGGGGATAAAAACTTTGTGTGGAAACGACAAAGACCCGCCGAAGAAAATTTCATTCTCCGGCGGGGACGGCCGTCAAGCGCTCTCGGGGGCCTCGTCAGGCGCTCAAGGTCGTCGGAGGCTCCTGGGCAATGGTGAAGCGGACCTGGGCCTGGGGCCGGTGATCCTCCGACAGGCTGCGCCAGGTGCGCTCGGCCTCGGTGCGGCTCTCGAAGGGGCCGACCACCCGCTCGGTGCCCTGGACGATGGTTTCGCAGTCGCAGGAGGTGTACTCGCCGCCAACCACCCAGAAACGTGACTTAAGCATTTTCAATCTCCATTGGTGCAAGGGTTTGGGGTTCGCCAAGGCTCATTCGGCCGCCTGAAGCTTGGCCGAGGTCTGGAACTGCGCGGTCTCGGTCGATTCCGCCATGGCCGTTGTGGAGGACTTGCCGCCGGTGATGACCACCGAGATCTGGTCGAAATAGCCGGTGCCGACCTCGCGCTGGTGGCGGGTCGCGGTATAGCCGTCCGTCTCGGCAGCGAATTCACGGACCTGCAGCTCGGAATAGGCGCCCATGCCGCGGTCGCGGTAGCCGCTCGCCAGATCGAACATGCCATAATTGAGCTGGTGGAAGCCGGCGAGGGTCACGAACTGGAACTTGTAGCCCATGGCGCCGAGTTCGCGCTGGAACTTGGCGATGGTGGCATCGTCCAGCTTCTTCTTCCAGTTGAAGGACGGCGAGCAGTTATAGGCGAGCAGCTTGCCCGGATAGCGCTTGTGAATCGCTTCCGCGAACTTGCGTGCATCGTCGAGATCCGGATGAGAGGTCTCCCACCACAGAAGGTCGGCGAGTTCGGCATAGGCCAGGCCGCGGGCGATGCAATGGTCGAGGCCGGTGCCGTCCTTCAGGCGATAGAAGCCTTCCGGGGTGCGGCTGTCGGGCTCGATGAAGGGCCGGTCGCGCTCGTCGACATCCGAGGTGATGAGCTTGGCCGATTCCGCATCCGTGCGGGCCATGATGAGGGTCGAGGTGCCCATCACGTCGGCGGCCAACCGCGCAGCGATAAGGTTGCGCTCATGGGCCGAAGTCGGAATCAGCACCTTGCCGCCGAGATGGCCGCATTTCTTCTCCGAGGCGAGCTGATCCTCGAAGTGCACGCCCGCGGCGCCGGCCTCGATATAGGCCTTCATGATCTCGAAGGTGTTGAGCGGTCCGCCGAAACCGGCCTCCGCATCGGCCACGATCGGCAGGAACCAGTCGCGCTTCGCGCCACCCTCCGCATGCTCGATCTGATCGGCGCGCTGGAAGGTGCGGTTGATGCGCCGGCACAGTTCGGGACCGGAATTGGCCGGATAGAGCGACTGGTCGGGATACATGGCGCCGGCCACGTTCGAATCCGCCGCCACCTGCCAGCCGGAGAGGTAGATCGCCTCAAGGCCGGCGCGGGCCATCTGCATGGCTTGGTTGCCGGTCATGGCGCCGAGCGAATGGACGTAAGGGCGCTCGTGCAGGAGCTGCCACAGGCGCTGTGCGCCGCGCTCGGCGAGCGTGTAGGCGATGGGGAAGGACCCGCGCAACCGGGCGACATCGTCGGCCGAATAGGGTCTGCGGATACCGTCGAAGCGTCCCTCAGGAGCGGCGGGGATCAGGTCCTGCAGGGAACCCGGATTCGGCTGGCTATTCATGATTACCCTTCATTTTACATTTCTTGACAAAACTCTCCTGCAGGCCAGAATTGTTGCAAAGCAGCAGGACGTCTTGACTTGATTAACTCTCGAAGAAGCTGTTGTTTCAACGGTGGATTTCAAAAGAAAAGTCGTTCTGTAAAGCTTTGACTCGACGGGCTGTGTAAACTTGTAAAAAGATTTACAATATGGATGAGAGCAGAAAGCTTTTCGTGGGACCCCGCCTCAAGCGGCTACGGCGCGAGCTCAACATGAGCCAGTCCCGCATGGCCGAGGAGCTCGGGCTGTCCCCGAGTTACCTGAACCTGATGGAGCGCAACCAGCGCCCGATCACCGCGCAGGTGCTGATCCGCCTCGCCCATGCCTATCAGCTCGACCCGCGCGAATTCGCCAATGACGATCACGAGCGCACCGTCTCGGAGCTGGAGGAGGTTTTCGCCGACCCGCTCTTCCGCTCCACGCCGGTGGCGCGGCTCGAGCTGCGCGAGACCGTGGAGAGCGCGCCCTCCCTGGTCGATGCCATCAACCGGCTCTACCGCGCCTATCAGGCCATGCGCGGCGCCCGCGAGGCGGTGATGCCGAGCCTCAGTGACCGCGACCGGGCGGAGGACTCAGCCCAGGTCAATCCGCTCGACCGGGTGCGGGAACTGATTCACGAGGCCAAGAACCATTTTGCCGAGCTGGACGAGGCGGCCGAGGCCCTGGCCTCCGACCTGGCCATGACGGGGCACGACCTGTTTTTTGCGATCAACGAGCGCCTGCACTCCAAGCACGGCATCCGGGTGCGCGTGATGCCCATCGACGTGATGCCGGATTCACTGCGCCGTTACGACCACCATCGGCGTCAGCTGCTGATCTCCGAACTGGTCGATCCATCTGGCAGAACCTTCCAGGCCGCCTACCAATTGGCCTTCGCCGAGATGCGCGAGACCATCGATGCACTCGCCGCGCGCCTCGAGTCCACGGACGGACCCGCACGGCGGCTGCTGCGCGTCTCTTTCGGCAACTACTTCGCCGGCGCCCTCATGATGCCCTACGGCAGGTTCCATGCGGCGGCCGAAGCGCTCGGCTACGACGTGGAGGTCCTGGGCGCCCGCTTCGGCGCGAGCTTCGAGCAGGTGGCGCACCGGCTCACGACGCTGGCCCGCCCCGCCGCACGCGGCATTCCCTTCTTCCTCGTGCGGGTGGACTCGGCCGGCAACGTCTCGAAACGCTTTTCCTCGGGCCGCTTTCCGTTCTCGCAATTCGGCGGCACCTGCCCGCTCTGGAACCTGCACTCGACCTTCCGGACGCCGGGTCAGGTAGCGACCCAGATCGTCGAGCTGCCGGATACGTCTCGCTGGTTCTCCATCGCCCGCACGGTCAAGCGCGCCTTCAACCCCTGGGGAGCGCCCGATCCGCAATTTGTGGTGGGCCTCGGCTGCGAGCTGAAATACGCCCATCGCCTCGTCTATGCGCGCGGCCTCGACCTCGCGTCTTCGGATGCGACACCCATCGGCATCAATTGCCGCCTGTGCGAACGTATCGCCTGCCCGCAGCGCGCCGCCCCTCCCCTGATGCATGCGCTGATCGTTGACGAAATGAAGCGCGGCGTCTCGCCCTTCGAGTTCGATGCCACTTAGGCACCACCTCCCTTTACCTTGAAGCGTCTCAGGCCGGGCGGTTGTGACGGTAGAAGGCGTTGGGGATGCCGTCGACATCCCGGATACCGGTGAACGCCATCCCGACCTTTTCCATAACCCGGCGGGAGGCTTTGTGCTCAGCCACCGCGAACCCGATGACGTGATCGACGGGCTCAACCCTGTAGATCCAGTTCAGCAGCGCCCCGGCAGCCTCCGTTGCATAGCCTTGGCCCCAGAGGGGTCGCATGAAGGTGTAGCCGAGTTCGAGTTCCCGGGTCGCGTCAAATCGCCCGAAACCAGCCCGGCCGATGAAAGCCCCTTGCCGGTCGGTGACCTTGAACTTGGTCCAGCCATGGGCCGCATAATCCGCCCGGAAACTCTCGAACTTCTTCTGGAGGAACGGTTCATCCCAGGGTGGATCACCCATCTGCAGAAAATGCTGCACCTGCGGATCACGATGAAGGGCTGCCAGCAGAGGAAAGTCCTCGGGCTCCCAAGCATGAAAGCAAAGACGCTCGCTCACCAGAACAGGGGTCTTCGTCATCCGGAATTTTTATCCCTTGCCATCGAGCCAGTGATCGAGGAACCGATCGAGCCAGCGCGAGACATGCGGGTCGTGCTGGAAGCGTCCGGCCAGTTGCCGCACGCGGTCCTGGGCACCCGGCATACGCAGTCGCTCCTCCGCGACCACCGTCCAGCGGCACATCATGGCGTGGGTGACCTCCGGGTGGAACTGGAGCCCGAAAGCCCTTTCCCCGGACCGGATCGCCTGGGTCGGAAAATCGTCGCCGGTCGCCAAGGTCTCGGCACCCGACGGGCAGTCGAAACCTTCCCGGTGCCAGTGATAGACATGGCTCGGCCAGGGAACGCCCCAATCCTCGCTGAGGGCTTCGCCGGCCGCTGTCAGCAGCAAGGGGTAATAGCCGATCTCGGCCCGGCCTTCGGGATGAGCCCACACCCGGGCGCCGAGATGCTTGGCCATCATCTGCGCCCCCAGGCAGAGGCCGAGATAGGGCTTGTTCTCCTTCAGAGGCACTTCGATCCAGTCGATCTCCGTCTTGACGAAATCGTCCGGATCGTTGGCGCTCATCGGCCCTCCGAAGATCACGGCTCCCGTATGCTCGGCAAGCGTTTCCGGCAGGGGATCGCCGAAGCGGGGGCGTCGGATGTCGAGGCGGTAGCCGCGCTCCATGAGCAGGCGCCCGACCCGGCCGGGGGTCGAGTGCTCCTGGTGCAGAACGATGAGAATGGGTGCTTTGGAACTCCGCCTAGGCATGGTTTCGATCCGATGCAGAGGCGTTCTTGACGAATGGAGAGCGATCACGCGAGGACAACATGGGCCGATTATTCGGGACAAGGAGCATGCTCCGCAAGAGGGCACCGGCAGCCGATCTGGCCCAGTCCTTTGCCGGATAAACTGAAGTGGTACGAGACCTAGGCAAGGGCAGGCTACCGCCCTAAGATCGGCATAACGATATCATGGATCAGGCCGGTTACGCCCGGTTTTTGCATGGATACGCAAAAATGATAGAAGCGCTTGATTCTCCAGGCTTGAAGTCCAGAACATCCAGCGCATCTTGTCTCGTGCTCTGCTGAGCCATCGGCCAGCGCTCCAGCGTGAAAGAAAGTGAACCCGTGACCGAAAGCGTAACGAGCGACGGCGATCTCAACGGCCTGCGTATTCTTGTCGTTGAGGACGAAGCCGCGATCTCCCTGCTTCTGGAAGACATGCTTCTCGATTTCGGCTGCGAGGTGATTGGCCCGGCGGCCCGGCTGTCGGCGGCCCTTGACGTCGTGTCACGCGAACAGGTCGACCTGGCCATCCTCGACGTGAACGTTGCCGGCGAGCCGATCTATCCGGTGGCCGAAGCCCTGGCCCAGCGCTCGATCCCCTTCGTGTTCTCGACGGGCTATGGCAGCGCCGGAATCCGCGACGCCTTCCGCGACCGTCCCGTCCTGCAAAAGCCCTTCGCCCAGCACGATCTGAAGCAGAAGCTGCTGATCGCGCGCGGCAAGATGGCTTGAAGCGGGCCCTCCCCCTGTTGAGCACCTCATCTGTGGCTTTCATGCCGCAATCGTTCACCCTGTGCTGCAAAACACACCGTCCATGATGTGAATCGGCTTTGATCCGAGCCCCTTCCTGCTAAGCTAAGGTAACGTTAGAGCAGGTACCTGCCGGTCGAGTTGGTTCTTTCATGTCCGTAGGATTCTTCAGACTTCTGGCCGCAACGAGCGCCCTGGCGCTTTGCCTTGCCGAAGCACAGGCCCAAGCACCCGTGCCGCGCCAGACCCCGGCCGCAGGCTCCATCGTGGCTGCCAAGGGCGGCGAGGAGATGCGCTTCGTGCGCGAGGATCTCTGGCGTGCGGCCCAGCTCCAGCAGAGTCTCGTCGGCGGCGATATCCTGCGCACGAATGCCATCGGCAATCTCGCAATCCTGTTCAAGGACCAGACGCAGATCCGCGTCGGCCGCAATTCGACCCTGACCGTGAACGAGGTGGCTGACGGCGCGACAGACGCGACCCAGCTCAGTCTTCAGGGCGGCAATATCTGGGCGCGCGCGGCCCGCGGTGGCTCGGGCGTCGACGTCAAGACGCCGGCGGCGGTCGCGGCGATCCGCGGCACTGACTGGTCATTGGCGGTGGACGGCTCGGGCAAAACCTCGCTCGTCGTGCTTGAAGGTGTCGTCGAGCTCAAGAATCCGCAAGGCGCCGTGACGGTGCGCCAGGGCGAGGGAGCAGTGGCCGCAATCGGCCAAGCCCCGACGAAATTCGTACTCGTCAGCCCCAACGACCGCGAGCAGATGCTCTTCTACATGTCGATGCGGGAGGTCTTCATCAACCTGCCGACATCGACCCTGGAGCCAAAACAGTTCGAGGCCGAGAATACGAGGATCCAGGCTCTCGCGCCGGAAGCGCGCATGACGGAAGACTGGCTCACGCTCGCCGAGAGCCTCATGAATTCCAAAGGCAGGCAAGCCGCGGCAGCTCCCCTTGCCGAGGCTCGTGGCCGTCCGATGACCAGGGCCCAGCGTGCCCGTGCCGATTATCTGGAGGCACTCATCGCCGGTGCAGACCGCCGCTGGCAGGACGCCATCAAGCTGTTCGAGCGCGCGAAGCCGGGCCTGGATTCGCGGCGTCGGGGCTGGGCCGAGTATGGTCGCTATGCAGCGGCGTCTTTGGCCGATCCGAAGCGTGTCCAGCCTGCGCCAAAGGTCGCTATCAACGATCCCAGCACGGCGGCGGTCAGCGCCTATCTCACAGGTTTCCGTCAGGATCTCAAGGCGGCTGCAGCAGAAGCCGCTGCAGCCGAGAAGCGATTTCCGAAAGATGTCGGGCTTGCCATTCTCTCGGCATCTCTCGCCCAAGATCTCGACCATCGCAAGGAGATGTACGCGGCTTATGAGCGGGCCAAGGCCATCGATCCGAACGATCCGGACGTGATCGCGTTCGGGGCGACGATCAAAGCTGATTATGCGCGTGACATCGATGGGGCTCTTGCCGATCTCTACAAGGTCGCAAAGACCGATCCGGGTTTCTCAATTCTGAACCAGATCGGGCTGCTCGAAGAGAGCAGGGGCGCCTTCGTGGAAGCGGAAGCCACCTTCCGGCGTGCTATTGAGATGGAACCGCAGAACCCGATTCCATACACCAACCTAGCCATTCTCCTCCTCGATCAGAGTCGGGTGGATGAGGCAGGCGCTCTCATCGACAAGGCGCTGGCGCTCGATCCGACCACCGCCTACACGACCCGCGGGCGGTACTTGTTGCAGAAAGGCAGAATGGCTGAGGCGATCGAAGCCATGCTGGCCGGATCTGCCGTCAATCCGGCTCGGTCCAACGATCAGTTGACACTGGCCGACGCTTATTTTCAGAACGGCGATTACGAGCTCGCATGGCAGACTCTCGACAATGCGGATCGGCTCGATCCCAGGGCGCCAATCGTCCCCATCCTGCGCACGGCCTTCGCGCTCGATCTTTATCTGGCCGACGAGGCGATCCTTGCGGCGCGCGAAGCCCTGCGGCGCTACCGGGCTCGTGGTGGTGACTATGCCGGGATCTCGGTCACCAAACAGACCGGGTCCTATCCGGTCGAGGCCTACCGCTTCATCAACCTGCAAGATTGGGCACGCTTCTATGCCGACCGCACGTTCGATCCTTTCGAGGCGCAAGGATATTTCGACCAGGCAATCCTCAGCCGGCCAGGTCTGTTTCCCACGGAACCGACGCTCGATGCCGCGGAAGGGACAGAGCTCAACAGCGCTGCTCTGAATCTCTCGATCCAGGGTCTCCTTCTCGACCCTCTGGCCGTTTCCGGCCGCATCGGACGCTTCGATCCTATCCGCCGGCCATTTCTCGACACCGAGATCAGCGGCGGCGCGATTGTGCGTGGTGGCAAGGTCGGCTGGGAGTCGGGCGTGCTGGTCAACGGCTTCTCGAACGAGCCGTTGCCGACGAGCTTCAGCCTGTCTGCGAGTGCCAACGAGGCCCGTGGCAATCTGACCGCCGATAACGAAAGGGGGCGGGGGATTACGCTCAGCGCCGGCACTGCCCCCAATGCAGCCGATCGGTTCATGTTCATGGGTTGGGCGATTGAGGCCCAGCCTGGCCTGACGGATATCGACCGGTTTGACCGCACCGAGCAGATCGAGAGGGACGAGACCACTCTCTTCGGCGTGGCGGGCTGGAGCCACACTTTCGCCTATCGGAATGTCCTCTCGGCCGCCGTGTTCGCGACCCGGAACGATACGCTCGATCGCGGAGAGCTCTGGGACTTCAGTGCGTTTCCCACCATCAATACCCTGTGGCAAGAGAAGCAGCGCGTGGATGGCGTCGTCGGAGCAGTGAGCCACGCCATCGGGATCGGTGACTTCAACCTGCGCTATGGCCTGGAGGCCCAGGCAGGTCAGCTGCGGTACAAAGGGTTCAGCAATTCTCGCGACATCTATTTTGGAGGATACGAGGAATACCGGCAGGACTCAGCGGCCTTCGACAGCCCCTTTCGCGGTGGCCGCGCCTACGCCGATCTTTCATGGCGCCCGAACGATTGGTTCGAGGCTCAGGCAGGCATCCATCGCACCTTCCTCGACGTGAAGAATGCCAGACCCGATGTTTGGGTGGCGCCCCGCTTCGGCATCGGCGTCTCGCCGCTGGAAGGCCAATGGCTCCGCGCCGCCTATATCGAGAATGCCGATACTTATCTGAGCTACTCGCTCGGACCGGCGACGACGGTCGGACTGATTCCGAACGATACCCCTGCAAGCGGACCGACGAAGAGTCTTATCCTGCGCTGGGACGCGGAATGGACTCCGCATGTCTTCACGGCCCTGGAATATCAGCGACAGACGCTGAACGATCTCAACATTCCCAGAATCAACACGTTGAGCAGCATCGAAGGTATCGAGGAAGCCCGCGCGGAATGGATCGCCGCAACGGTCAACGTCTGGCTGGGTCATGGCATCGGCGTCTTCGGCACCGTCGGTGGAGCGACCTCGAAAATCCTCGCGACATCGGAAGATCTGGAAGGACGAGGTGTGGGAGAGCCGGTGCCCTACATTCCGGAGCGCTTTGCCCGCCTCGGGTTCACCTTCGTTCACCCGAGCCGGCTGCGGTTCACCGTGACTCAGAACTTCATCGGCGAGCGATCCGGGAACTACGACAACGATCGATTGGAATCCTTCTGGACGACCGATGCTGCGATCACCTGGGAAACGCCGGACCGGCGCTTTCAAGTCGGCCTGACGGCCCTCAACCTGTTCGACCAGAGTTATGATTTCGGGTTCGACATCCCGGCCCCAGGCCGCACCGTCGCAGCCACCGTCAAGGCACGGTTCTAGAGTGAGCAGGAAGCCTTCAGCCTCGAGCGACCATGGCGGCGGAGAGCCCCTCTGGCGCCACTTCGCCATGGCCGCGCTCATCGCAGCCCTGCTGATCCCGGTTCTCTACGTTCCGCCTTTTCGCCTCATCGAAGCGCGGCTCTACGATATTCTCTCCGTGATCGCGCCGCCGCTCCCGGCACGGCCGGGCGCCGTGGTGGTGGCAATCGACGAGCCGTCCATCGGAGAAATCGGCCAGCGCTGGCCGTGGTCGCGGGAGCTTCACGCGAAACTGGTCGAGAGCCTGCGCATGGCGGGCGCGAAGGTGATCGCCTTCGATATCATCTTCGCCGACCCGACCACCGAGGAAGCCGATACGGCCTTGGCAAAGGCGCTCGGCCCGGATGCGGTGCTGGCAGCCGACGATGTCACCACCCCGCTGGCTCAGGGCATCCAGGTGACTCGGGTCAGCCCTCTTGATCCGTTCCTTGATGCCGGCGCGGCGGCCGGCGTGGCCTCGATGCATCTCGATGGAGATGCCTATCTGCGCCGCATGCCGCCGATGCCGGACAGCTTTGCCGCGGAAGTGCTTCGGCTGAAGGGGGAGCCGCAGGCCACCGCTCCCGATGGCGCGCTGATCCAATATTTCGGGCCAGCCCGCTCCTATCCGACCGTTTCCTATTATCAGGCTCTGGACCCGGAGAACTTCCTGCCACCAGAGTATTTCAAGGATCAGATCGTACTGGTGGGCCTAAGCCTGAAGCAGGCGACCACGGCCGATATCGGCGCCCCCGATACTTTCGCGACTCCCTATACGCTGACCGAAGGCACCCTCACGGCCGGCGTCGAGGTCCAGGCCACGATCCTCGACAATCTTCGTCACAATCTCTACGTGCTGTCCGTGCCGCAGCTTGTCATGGTGCTTCTGGTGATCGCCGGAGCATTCCTGGCCGCAGCCTTTTCCACCCATGGCGTTTCCTGGAGGACTGGACTGGCGGCAGCCTTCCTGCTCGCCTTCTTCATCGTCGGATCCTGGGTCGTATTGCGCTTCGGCCGCGTCTGGGCACCGCCGGCCTTGCCGGCGGCGGCGGCGCTTGCCGTCTTCGGGACGAGGTTTGGCCTGGATTATGCCCGTGAGCGCCAGCTGCGCCGTACCGTGTCAGAAGCGTTCTCGCGCTATCTCTCGCCCGATCTCGTGGCGCAGCTCGCGCGCGATCCGAGTGCCCTCAAGCTCGGGGGCGAGCGCCGCAATCTCTCGATCCTGTTCTGCGACGTGCGCGGCTTCACGACCCTGTCGGAGAAATTGAAGGACGAGCCGGAGCGGCTGACCACGCTCATCAACCGCCTGCTCGATCCGCTCTCCGAGGCGGTGCTGGCGGAAGGCGGTACCATCGACAAATATATCGGCGATTGCGTGATGGCGTTCTGGAACGCGCCGCTGCCGAGCCCGGACCACCCCTTGCGCGCCGCGCGCGCCGCCATGCGCATGCTGGAAGCGGTCGATATTCTGAATGCGCAGCTACGGCAGGAAATGGGCGAGGATGCACCGCGCTTCGCCATCGGTGTAGGCATCAACACCGGCGATTGCGTGGTCGGCAATGTAGGCTCGCGCTGGCGCTACGATTATTCCGTGCTCGGCGATACGGTGAACCTCGCCTCGCGCCTGGAGAGTCTGTCGAAGGAATACGGTGTCGCCATCGTCCTCGGTCCCGCGACGGCGGAAGCGCTGCGGGAGCATTTCGTGCTGATCGAGCTCGACCGCATCGCTGTCAAAGGACGCGCCGAGAAAACCGCCATCTTCACCATCGTGGCACCGGCTGGACAGAGCCAGGATCCGGCGCTTGCGGAGCTGACGGAGTTGCATCCGACGCTTCTCGACAGCATCGGCGCCGGACGGCGGGTCGAGGCTCTCGAACTCGTCCAGCAGTGCCAAGCGCTCGCTCCATCCCTGTCGAACTACTACAAGAAGATCCTGCTCAAGGCGACGGCCATCCCTGAATAACCGGTTTCCCTCTCAAAGCCCGGCCGCCACACGACTTTGCCGTTCATCACCCATGATCAGACTTGACCTGCACATGAAATGTTTTTCCACCAACGTGATTTTGCGAACGAATTGCAAATAAAAACAAAGTCTTGCGCTTGAGACAGCACGGTCTATAAGGGCGCCTCGTTTCCCGCAGAACCCTCTCGTTACGCATCGCGCCATGGACAAGATTCAAAAACTTGCCCTCGGCAGCATATTCGTCGGAACCATAGTTTTCGTCCTGAAATATGCCGCCTATTACATCACGGGCAGCATTGCGCTTTATTCGGATGCGCTGGAGAGCGTCATCAATGTGGTGACGGCGGTGGCGGCCTTCATGGCCGTGCGCCTGAGCGCCACGCCGGCCGATGCGAACCACCCTTACGGCCACCACAAGGTGGAATACTTCTCCGCGGTTCTCGAAGGCGTGCTGATCATCGTGGCGGCACTCGCCATCCTGCGGGAAGCGTATTTCGGGTTCCTGGCTCCCAGGGTCATCGATGCCCCCGTGCAGGGCCTTGCCATCAATGCCCTGGCCAGTGTGATCAACGCTTTCTGGTCCTGGATGCTGATCAGCCGGGGCCGACGCCTGCGTTCGCCCGCACTCGTGGCCGACGGACGTCATCTCCTGACCGACGTGATGACCTCTGCCGGCGTCATCGTGGGCCTCCTGCTCGTTCCGCTCACCGGCTGGCACTGGCTCGACTCTGCCCTCGCCGCATTGGTGGCCCTCAACATCCTCTGGTCCGGCTGGGGACTGATGAAGGAAAGCATCGGCGGCCTCATGGACGAGGCCCTGCCCGAGGCGACCTTGAGCCGCGTCCGCGAGATCATTGCCGTGAATGCGGAAGGCGCCATCGAAGCGCACGACCTGCGCACGCGCCATGCCGGCCGGATGATCTTCATCGATTTCCATCTGGTGGTGCCGGGCCACATGAGCGTCACAGACGCCCATGACATCTGCGACCGGCTGGAACGCGCCCTCAAGGCAGATGTGAAGGATTCGCTCATCACGATCCACGTGGAGCCCGACAACAAGGCCAAGCACGCGGGCATCGTGGTGCTATAGAGCTTTTTTGCGCCGGGTTGGTTCGCCAGTCATCGTCTGCTGTCCGGATCATTAAAGCTTTAATTCATCGTTAAAATTTTTCAGCATTTACCAAGATTACAATCCCATTTTTCCGCAGGACTAAGTAGTTCTGCGTAATGACTTGCCCAAACCTGAAAATTTATAACGAGAATTCCTGGTTGAGCGCGTCGTGGGGGCGCGCGCCTCCCGCGGCGATGCGGGCGGGCCACCGAACAGCGATGCGTGCCTTGAACAATCTCAAGATTATTACGAAGCTGGCGATCCCGGTCATCTTGATGATGGCCGTCACCATCGGCCTCATCATCTTTGCGAGGAGCGGCCTCGATACGCTTGCGGAGAATACGCAGCAGATCATCGACACTCACGCAGCGCGACGTGACATCGCTCTCACCATCAAGGTGAACGTGAACGAAGCCTCCATCCAGGAAAAGAACCTGCTCATCGAAAAGCGCTTCCAGGAGATGGCCGTCTACGACGAGGCCTTCAGAGAGGCCAAGAAAGCAGCCCTGAAGAATCTGGATGCCCTGATCGCGCTCTCGGATACAGCGGAGCTTCGGGCAGCCAATGAACAGCTGAAACGGAATGTCGAAGACTATTTCGCAATCATGGGCCGAACCATTGCCCATGCGCAGCTGAACGAAAGCGACGAGGCCTTCGCGCTCTCGACCGGCGATGGACGGGCCCTGCGCAAGAAGACTCTGGACATTCTCGATAACCAGACCGCAGCCATTGCTCAGGCTCTCGATCGAGCCAAGGCGGACGCGACTTCTCTCGCGTCCTTCACGTCGACGCAACTGATTACGGCGTCCTTTGTAGGCTTGACGCTGGCGATCGGCCTGCTCTGCACGATCGCGATCTTCGGCGTTGTCCGCCCGATCTCCGTGACAACGGCAGCCATGAACAGTCTTGCAAACGGCGATCTCGGGGTGGCTGTGACAGGAGTCGAGCGCAAGGACGAGGTCGGTGCACTGGCCCGCTCGCTGCAGGTGTTCAAGGACAACGCCATCGAGGCCCGTCGTCTCGCAGCGGAGCAGGAAGCAGAGAACGAGGCCAAGATGCGCCGTGCCGAGCTGCTCGATCAATTGACCAAGCGCTTCGAGCTCAACGTCTCGACCCTGACGCAGGGCCTGTCCTCGGCGGCAACCGAGATGGAGGCCACGGCGCAGTCGATGACCACCATCGCCGGCCAGACCACCACGCAATCCGTCACCGTGGCCTCCGTGGCGCAGCAGACTTCGGCCAATGTGCAGACCGTGGCAGCCGCCACGGAAGAGCTCTCCATCTCGATCCGCGAGATCGCGTCTCAGGTGAGCCAGTCCTCACAGATTGCGGAACGGGCAGTCGAAGGGGCCCAGCGCACCAACGGCACAATACAGGATCTCGCCGCTATGGCCGACAGGATCGGCAATGTGGTCCAGCTGATCAACACCATCGCGGGCCAGACCAACCTCCTGGCGCTCAACGCCACCATCGAGGCGGCCCGCGCCGGCGAGGCCGGCAAGGGTTTTGCCGTTGTCGCCTCCGAGGTGAAGGATCTGGCCAATCAGACGGCCAAAGCGACGGAAGAAATCTCGATTCAGATCAATTCCGTTCAGCAGGCGACCCAGCAGACGGTTTCGGCGATCCAGGAGATCGCCCGCACGATCACCGAGATGAGCCAGATCTCGACCGCGATCGCGGCGGCGATGGAGGAGCAGGGGGCGGCCACGGCCGAGATTGCCCGCAACGTGCAGGAGGCGGCGCGCGGCACCGAACAGGTCACCGGGAGCATTGTGGATGTGCAGCACGGCGCCGGCGAGACCGGGGCGGCGGCCTCCCAGGTGCTCGGCGCCGCGCAGGAACTGTCGCGCCATTCCACCGACCTGGGACGGGAGGTCGCGGCCTTCCTCTCGGAGGTCAAGGCAGCCTGAGCATCTCCGTTCAACATCCACTGAAATCAAAAAGGTTCGGCTAACAGTTAGCCGAGCCCATTTTCTTTGCCGCCACGCTGAAACAAGCGCCCCTCGAGAATCTTTAAATTACGATGGGTTGAGGTCTCGCTCCTGGAGACATACCCATCGTAGAGAGCGGACCGGCATGATTGTTCGAGCGGGTTCCTGACCGACGCTGGTTCCGCAACATCGATGAACCGGGCACCCGCCCCGGCTTGAACGGATGGAGGCAGGCATCGCGATTTCGCCTGGGCTGAAGACCCCCTCCGCGTCGATACTTTGAGCGTTGGAGGCACCCTTCAGCTCGACATTTTGGAATTCACTAACCGGTTTACCCGGATGAACGTCAATGACGTGTGACCGAGAGTCACCGCGGGCCCTTCCATCCATGGAATGGGCCCGTTTGATTCATGGGCACAGCTTCTTGCTGGACGCATCGTCTGGAGCATTTTTCGGCGAAGTGGATTCGGTTCGCCGTCAAAAAATGCAGCAACCCCAAAAATGCGGCAACCCAAGGAGAAGAGATGATTCCACGTCAGTGGAATCATCTCTAGCGCATCGTGCGGAAAAGTGGTCCCGGTTTTCCGCAACCAACGATGCGCTCTCCAAAGAAACGATGCGCTCTCCAAAGAGTGGAGCATCGGATCAGATCCCAAAAGTGGGTCCACTTTTGGGTCCGATGCTCTAGTGCGAAGAACCAGAGCCACATCTCCGCACGATGGTCCAAAACACGAAAGGCGCCCGAAGGCGCCTTGTCGATGAGTTTCCCTTGGGAAGGAAATGGAGCGGGCGAAGGGATTCGAACCCTCGACCCCAACCTTGGCAAGGTTGTGCTCTACCCCTGAGCTACACCCGCACGCTCCCTCTCGTCTCTAGCATCGGACCCAAAAGTGGAATGCACTTTTGGGAGCACTCCGATGCTCCTCGTCATGTTGGCGCATCGTTCGGTGCGGAAAACCGTAAACACTTTTCCGCACGATGCGCTAGCAGGATGGTGGAGCCAGGCGGAATCGAACCGCCGACCTCTTGAATGCCATTCAAGCGCTCTCCCAACTGAGCTATGACCCCCTGCCATGCCTTCCAGCCTGACGTCGCCATCAGGAGTGGAATGGTGCCGCAAGAGGGATTCGAACCCCCGACCCCCTCATTACGAATGAGGTGCTCTACCAGCTGAGCTATTGCGGCATCGCAATTCTGCGATCCGAGAGGCCGCCCTCTTACCCGCTCCCCCGCCGCTTGGCAAGGGATGGAAAGGCCGGAATACCCTACCAGACCGAAAAAACGCTGCGACGTGCGGACGCCTGTTCCTTCGGCTTCGGCACGTCAGGCGGCGTGGTCGGAAAGACGACCGGCTCCGGCGTGACAGAGGCCTCCAGCTTCACCTCGTCCTTGACCGGCTCGACGATAACGGCCTCCGTCCTGACTTCTTTTTCCGTGGGTGCGGGTTCGGGCTCAAGGACGGGTTCGCTGGCAACGGGGGGCTCGGGCTCCTCGGCCGCCGCAATGGGCAGCGCCCTGACCTCGTCATCGAGATCGGCCGTCACGTCGTCGTGCAGGGTGAGCTCGGGGGCGATCAGCACATCGGGCGGTGCCTGCCAGACGAAAGCGTCGAGGCGGCCGGTGACGGGGGAGATTGGTGCCCAGTGATCCGACACGACGCCATCGGCAATCCAGGCCGGATCCCGCGGCGCGCGGGTGGCGCGGGCGAGCCATTCCCGGCCCCTGCCCGTGGAGCCGTGCTCCGCCTGCTCCAAATCGGACATGAGCAGGCACACCCGCATGCTCGGACGATCATGCAGGAGCGGTTCGAGCGCATCGCGGGCGCGGCCGAACTCGCGCGCTTCGAGAGCCGAGCGTGCCACGGCGAGCCGACCTTCCGGGGCTCCGTTGGAAAGGCGGGACAGGGTCTCGGCGCGCTTGAGGCGGTCGAGAGCGGAATCGCCTGGGCGAAGATTAAGGTAGACCTCCGCTAGATCCGGATGCGGCTGGGTGCTCCAGGCGGCTTCCACGACCTTGGCGGCCTTGCGCAGATCGCCTTTCCGCGACAGCAGGCGACCGGCAAGGGCCGCAGCGGGAACGAGATCCGGCGCGAGCTTCGTGGCATCCTGGGCGCTGCGGAGCGCTCCTTCCGGATCGTGTTCGACCCGCTCCAGGGCATCCGCCGTCAGCAGGACGGCCCGGTGACGCTTGGCCGTTTTCTTGTCGAGAAGACCGAGAGAGGTCCGCCGCTCGACGGTCTCCAGGGCTCCGCGCCAATCCCGTTCAGCGCAGCGTGCTTCGAGAACCGCATCGCTCGCCCAGGCGGCGGCCGGGGCCAGACGCACGGCCTCGGAGGCGTATTGATGGGCGGAAGCCCCATCGCCCCGGCGCCGCGCCTCGACGAAGAGACCGCGCAGACCGAGAACCAGGGTCTCATCCTCGTCCATCATCTGCGTGAAGGCCGCCTCGGCTGCCTCCCGATTACCCGAGACCTGGGCGGCCTGGGCCTTGAGGAGAAGCGTCAGCGGCTCCTTGCCCAGCAGGCGCTCGGCCTCGTTGGCATAGCGGCGGGCCGCGATGGTATCGCCCGCGCCCACGGCCACCATGCCGCGCGATACTGCCTGATAGCCGCGGGAACGCCGGCGAGCGCGCGAGGCGAAGCTGAGGCGAGAGGGAAGCTGGAGGAGACCCGTGACCACGGACCAGAGCAGGGCCAGGACGAGACCGAGGCCCGCCAGCGCGATGGCGGCCACCGCCACCGACATCTGGATCTCATAACCGCCGAAGGTGACCAGAACCGTCCCCGGCCGGTCGGCCAGCCAGACCGCGCCAAAGGCCGCGACGCAGAGAAGACCGATGAAAACAAGAGCGCGCCACATGCGGGGCAGATCCTTTTATTGCGTCGTACGGTTGAGGGTGGCGAGAGCATCGGTGCTGATCGCCTGCGCGGCCTGATGGGCCGCGGCGACCGCCTTGACCTGTCGGCCCCATTCCTCGGAAAGCCGCCGCGACGGCTCCGGCAAGGCATCCCATGCGGCGGCGGCCTCCACCACATCGCCGTGCTCCAGGGCCTGCCGGATGCGTGCGGTAAGAGCCGGGACGCCGGTGGAACCGGCTTCGTTCACCGGCTTGACCGTGACCACCCGGTCGGCCATGCGCAGCAGCCGGTCGGTCCAGCTGTTCGTCGGGCCGCGGCTCTCGCGCAGGATCGCCGTCTCGACCGGCTCGAAGCTGCGGGCCAGCGACTCCGCCGTCGGAGCGCCCTGCTGCGCGAAGGGCTCCAGAGGCGCCACGCGGCTCGCATCGGCTCCGGCCTTCTTCACGCCGTCGAGCACGTCCGCATAAGGCGTGCCGCTGCTCAGGGCATCGTTCAGGCGGCCGGCGAGAACGACCTTGGTTCCGGTCTGGCTCGCTGCCTCGGCGTTCCGGGTGTTTTCCACCGCCTGCTGAGAGAGCGCAGCAAGACGCTGCTCCTGCTCGGAGAAGCGGCGGTCGGTGTCCGTGAACCGGCGCTCCGTCTCCCCAAAACGTCTTTCCGCTTCACCGAATTGGCGGCCCTGATCGGCGAAGCGACGATCCAGATCCGCAATGCGGCGGTCGAGATCCTGCGTGACGTTCGCGGCACTCGTCGCGTTCTGGGCATTCGCCCGAACCTGCTCGTCCAGCGCCGAAAGACGGCTGGTCAGGTCCGTGAGCGCCGCCTCGTTCTGGGGAGCCGGCTGCGGAGCCTCAGGCATGGGACGGTTCAGGGCTGCCTCGGCCTGGCTCGCGGCCTGCTGGGCCGTGCCCTGGATGGCTTGGAGCCGTTGATCCAGCTCGCCCTTGGCGGTTTCGAGCGCCTGCACGCGCTCGGTCAGCGCCTGGACATTGCCCTGCGGCTGACCAGCCGGTCCGGGCTGCCGGAGGGCTCCCAGGCGCTGCTCGAGCTGAGCCAGACGCAACTCGACCGGCTGGTTCTGACCTGGCGATTCCTGCCAGGCCTGCAATCCATAGAGAAGCCCGGCGCCGATGACGCCTCCGAGTAGGCCGGCCCCGATCAGGGCACCGGCGGAACTGCGCTGCTCGGGAGCGGGGCGCGGAGGCACGGTTTCCTCGCGCGTCTGCGACGTGGAAGGTTCTCCGAAGGAGCTTTCCGGTAAAATGGTATCCTGCCTTCCAGACTCCTCGACGGAGGCCCCGGAGGGGAGCGTATCGGTGCCGATCCCCGAATCGAGAGTGGCTTCAGGTGAAACCACCACATCATCGGCCGGAGGCTCGCTGGAGCTGGCGATGGTCTCTTCCGGTTGCGCACCCGGCAGGGTATCCGCCGATGCAGCCTCCGGCGCGCGAACGTCCCTGCCAAGAGTGTCCGGTCCAAACGTGTCGTTCCCAAGTGTATCCTGCCCAAGCGTATCCTGGGCTTCGCCTTCGGGACTGGCTCGAACCGAACCGTCGTTGATCACGGTCGCCTTCAGGTCGAGGGTCGCCGGCTCACGCGAGGGCTTCTTGCGGGACGATTTCGGACGTCGAGGATCAGATGAATCGGTCACGGGTCACTCTTGCACGGGTCGCCAGGGAGGGATTCGCCTGGAGCGAGGTCTTCAAAAGGTCAGTGTGAAAGGCAATTGAGGCAAGCTTGGGCGCAGCGTTTCGTTCCCTCCCTGCGGTACGATCTCAAAATCGGACAGGCTCATCGGATCATGATCCTCCCCATATGGCAAAGATCCCTATCGCCAGGATCGTAACCAAAGCGGCGACAGGTTTCACGGGAGCGGATCGAGGAGCCCAAGAAGCGCCTCCTCGGAAGGCTCTCCCGCCACAAGGGTCTTAGCGCCGGCCGACATCAGGGGCGCAGCCACATCGGCCGACAGGCAGAGATGGGGAAAAGTTTTGAGACTGGACGCCAGTCCCGCCTCCTCCGCCAGCCGGACGACGAGATCCGCGCTCCGCCGTGAATAATGGAGCGCGGCGCCGATTTGGCCAGTGCGCAGGGCCTCGATGGCAGCATCGGGAAGATGTTCGATGGCTTTCGCCTCATAGGCCTCCCATTGCAGCACGTGAAATCCCGCCGCGCGCAGGGAAGCCGCCGGCTCCTCCTTGTGATGACGGGCCGTCACGTGGAAAAGGGTGAGGCCGGATTGCAGCTGCCCACGAATCAGCCGCGACAGCGAAACCGCGTCGCCTTCCGCCACGGTTACGTCGACGAATCCTTGCGAGCGCACCGCATCGGCCGTGCGCTCGCCGACGGCAAAGACCGGCTTTTGCCGCTCCAGATCACCAAGAGCATCGACGGCGTGAGCGCTAGTAACGATGAGCGCATCATAAGCTCCGTCGGGCTTGAGATCGCCCGTCGGCACGATGCGGGTGACGGGCGCAAGGCACGCCTCATGACCGCGCGCCGTCAGCCTCTCGGCCGTGCGCTCGGCGTCCTCGGGCGAGCGGGTGACGAGGATCCGCATCAGGCTTTCAGGAAATCCGGCGGCATGCGGGAGCGAAGTTCCGAGCCAGCCTCGCGCCCGAGCGCCACTGCTTCGTCGGGCGAGCCGCGGCGCACGACCTCCAGGCTCTCGGAGCCATCCGGACGCAGCACGAGGCCGCGGATTTCGAGTTCGCTGCCGATCAGCCACGCATGGCCCGCAATCGGCGTGCGGCAGGAGCCGTCGAGGATGGTGAGAAAGGCGCGCTCGGCGGCGAGCGCCTGACCGGTCGGCGCATCGAGGATGGGTTGAAGCGCCTGACGCACCCGCTCGTCTTCGGCCCGGATCGCGATGGCAATGGCGCCCTGTCCCACGGCGGGGAGGAAATCGTCCGTCTCGAGAACCGTCGTCACATGATCGGTGAGCCCGAGACGGCGCAGGCCCGCCATGGCAAGAAGCGTCGCATCGACCTCGCCGCGTTCGAGTTTTGCCAGACGCGTCTGCACGTTGCCGCGCAGAAGTGTCACCTGGAGGTCCGGCCGCAGGCGGCGGATCTGCGCCTGCCGCCGCAAGGAGGCGGAGCCGACGATGGCGCCTTGCGGCAAATCGTTCAAACTCTTGAAGCGATGGCTGATGAAGGCGTCGCGCACATCCTCGCGCGGCAGGAAGCCGGCGATGACGATTCCGCCCGGCAGGGTCGTCGGCAGGTCCTTGGCGGAATGGACCGCGAGATCGATGGAGCCGTCGAGCAGCGCAATGTCGAGTTCCTTGGTGAAGAGCCCCTTGCCGCCGGCCTCCGAGAGGGGCCGGTCCTGGATCGCATCGCCCGTGGTCTTGATGATCGACAGGGGCAGATGCTCCACGGTCCAGCCATGGGCGGCGACCAGCCTGTCTTGCGTCTCGTGAGCCTGTGCGAGAGCCAAGGGACTTCCTCGCGTACCGATGACCAGGGTGGGTGAAGCGGTCATTCTGGCTGGGTTCTCCTGTCTTGAACGATCTGCGTTTGATCTTGTGCGGCGCGGCGGACTATAGGGGGAGGAACGCCGGGCCGAAAGCCCGGACAACACCTTAACGAGCAGCCAACGATCATGCGCATTCTAGGCATCGAGACCACCTGCGACGAGACCGCGGCCGCCGTGGTCGGAATCGGCTTCGACGGACGCGGCGAGATCCTCTCCAACGAGGTGCTGAGCCAAATCGCCGAACATGCCCGCTATGGCGGCGTCGTGCCGGAGATCGCCGCCCGCGCCCATGTGGAGGTGATCGACCGGCTCGTGGCCCGCGCGCTCAAAGGCGCCAAATGCTCGGTGAAGGACATCGACGGCATCGCAGTGGCGGCCGGCCCCGGCCTGATCGGCGGCGTGCTGGTAGGGCTCACCACCGCCAAGGCCATCGCGCTCGTCACCCGCAAGCCCCTGATGGCGGTGAACCATCTCGAAGCCCATGCGCTGACCGCGCGCCTCACCGACGGTATCGGCTTTCCCTATCTCCTGCTGCTCGCCTCGGGCGGCCACACGCAGCTCGTGGCGGTGCGCGGCGTCGGCGATTACGTCCGCCTCGGCACCACCATCGACGACGCCATCGGCGAGGCCTTCGACAAGGTCGCCAAGATGCTGGGCCTCCCCTATCCCGGCGGGCCGCACGTGGAACAGGAGGCAGCGAAGGGCAATCCGGAGCGCTTCGCCCTACCACGGCCGATGCAGGGCCGCGCGGAGCCGAATTTCTCGCTCTCCGGCCTCAAAACCGCCGTGCGGATCGAGGCGGAAAAGATCGCACCGCTCACGGGAAGCGACATTGCCGACCTCTGCGCCAGCTTCCAGGCCGCCATTGTCGACGTGGTGGTCGACCGCACCCGCGTGGCCTTACGTACCTTCCGCGACATCGCGGGCCATCCGACCGCCCTCGTGGTGGCGGGCGGCGTCGCCGCCAACCAGGGCATGCGCCAGGGGCTGCAGCGCCTCGCTGTCGAGGCCGGCCTCAAGCTCGTGGCGCCGCCGCTGAATCTGTGCGGCGACAACGGCGCCATGATCGCCTGGGCGGGCCTGGAGCGCATGCGCCTCGGCCTCATCGACGACATCGCCGCCCCCGCCCGCGCCCGCTGGCCACTGGACACGAGTCGCGACGAGGCCGGAGCGAAGGCCTGATGACACGGGCGGATCCGATCGGGATTGCCGGAGCGGGTGCCTGGGGAACGGCGCTGGCCAATGCCGCGGCCATCGCCGGCAACGATGTGGCGCTCTGGATGCGCTCGCCCGAGCATGCCGCGGCGCTGGCAGCGACGCGCGGCAACGAGCGTTTTCTGCCCGGCGTGAAACTCCACGACCGCATCCGTCCGACTGCCACTCTCGCCGATCTAGCCTCCACTCGCGTCGTCCTTCTCGTCACGCCTGCGCAGACGACGCGGGAAATGGGTGCGGCGCTGGCTTCCGTGCTGCCGCCCGAGACGCCCCTGGTGCTCTGCGCCAAGGGCATCGAGCGGGAGAGCAAGGCCTTCCTCTGCGACGTGGTGGAGATCGTTCGTCCCGGCTCGTCCGTGGCCGTGCTCTCGGGTCCCAGCTTCGCCGACGACGTGGCCCGCGGCCTGCCCACCGCCGTGACGCTCGCCTGCCGGGATGCGGCTCTCGCCGAAGAGCTTGCAACGGCTCTCTCCGGCCCGACGCTGCGTGTCTATCACCGCCAGGACGTGCGCGGCGTTGAGATTGGCGGCGCGGCCAAGAACGTGCTGGCGATTGCCTGCGGGGCCGTGGCCGGAAAAGGCCTCGGCGAAAGCGCCAAGGCCGCCCTCATCGCCCGCGGCTTCGCGGAACTCCTGCGTTTTGCCCGCGCCTATGGCGGCGAGGCGGAGACTTTGATGGGGCTCTCAGGGCTTGGCGACCTGGTCCTCACCTGCTCCTCGGCCCATTCGCGCAATTTCGCCTTCGGCCAGCGTCTCGGCCAGGGCATGAGTGTCGTTGAGGCCGCCGGCGGCAAGCTGGTGGAGGGGGCTGCGACCGCAAGCGCCCTCGTGGCGCTGGCGCGCGCGAAAAACATCGACATGCCGATCGCGGAAGCCGTCGAGCAGATCCTGTCCGGCGCATGGACCCTCGATCAGGCGGTCGATGCGCTGATGAACCGTCCCATCAAGTCCGAGCATTGAAGCGAAACCCGAAGAAGATTTCGCAAAACGAATGAAGGGGTAAGCACACCATGGCCCACTGGCTCTACAAATCCGAACCTTCGGTCTGGTCCTGGGAGGCACAGGTCGCGGAAGGTGCGAAAGGCACCCACTGGAACGGCGTGCGCAACCACGTGGCCAAGCAGAACCTGATGGCGATGAAGAAGGGTGAGAAGGGCTTCTTCTATCATTCCAACGAGGGCAAGGCGGTGGTGGGCATCGTCGAGGTGATCAAGGAATACTACCCCGACCACACTGACGAGACCGGCAAGTTCGGCATGGTGGACATCAAGGCGGTGAAGCCGTTTCCGAAGCCTGTGACGCTCGACGACATCAAGAAGGAGCCGAAGCTGAAGGACATGATCCTGGTCAACAATTCCCGCCTCTCGGTACAGCCGGTGACTGACGAGGAATGGAAGATCGTCTGCAAGATGGGTGGGCTCTGAGAGCGAACGGATCCGTTCACGTCCAGCGCCGCAGCACAATCGACGCATTAACCCCGCCGAAGCCGAAGCCGTTGGACAGGGCGAATTCGATCGGCTGCCTGCGCCCCTCGGGCCCGACGAGATCCAATCCTTCTGCGAGGGGATCCGGCTGCGCGAGATTGAGGGTTGGAGGCAATGCGCCGTCCCGCAAGGCAAGCAGCGTGAAGATGGCTTCGAGACCGCCCGCCGCGCCGAGAAGATGGCCTGTTGCGGACTTGGTCGCGGAGATCGCCGGGCCACGCCCCGGAAAGAGGGAACGGATGGCCGCGAGCTCGCCCCGGTCGCCGACCGGCGTCGAGGTGGAATGAGCGTTGAGATGCTCGATGTCCTGCGGCTGAAGCCCGGCATCCTTAATAGCCAGCGCCATCGCGCGCCGTGCGCCTTCTCCATCCTCCGGACCTGCGGTCATGTGGTAGGCGTCCGCGCTCGTCCCATAGCCGAGAATCTCCGCGAGCGGAGTCGCGCCGCGGGCGCGGGCGTGATCCAGGTCTTCGATCACGAGAATTCCTGCCCCCTCTCCCATCACGAACCCATCCCGATCCGCATCGAAGGGGCGTGAGGCGCTCTCGGGGGTATCGTTGAAGCCTGTCGACAATGCGCGAGCTGCGGCGAAACCTGCGATGCTGACACGGTCGATGCAGGCCTCGGCCCCTCCGGCGACTGCCACATCCGCCTCACCGGCGCGGATCAAGCGCACCGCATCTCCCAGGGCCTGGACGCTCGCCGCGCAGGCGGTCGTCGGCGCGCCGAGCGGGCCCTTGAACCCATGCCGGATCGAGACCTGCCCGGCCGCGAGATTAACGAGGAAGGACGGCACGGTGAAGGGCGAAAGCCGCCGTGGGCCCTTGGCGCGAACCGTCTCGGCGGCCTCCATCATGGCGGGGAAGCCGCCGATGCCCGAGGCGATCACGGTGGCTGTACGCCCCCGGTCGGCTTCCGTCTCCGGTTTCCAGCCGGCTTGCGCCAACGCCTCCTCCGCCGCAAGAACGGCGAACTGGATGAAGCGGTCCATCTTCTTCTGGTCCTTGATCGGGATGACCCGATCCGGATCAAACCCGGCTTCGGGGTCCATCACCCGGTCGGGGACCATCCCGGCAATCTTCGCGCCGAGATCCGCGACCATGGCTTCAGGCAGGCGCCGGATGCCCGATTGCCCAGTGAGGAGGCGCGCCCAGACCGTCTCCACTCCGACGCCAAGCGGCGAGACCAGCCCCATTCCTGTAATGACGATTCTTCGTTTTGACATAGCCTGCTCGCATCAAATTGTGTATATACAGTATTTGATGCGGACCGGCTTTGCTAGGGCAAATTTTTCATTCGCCGACATGGCGGGTTCTCGTCGGAAAAGTGATATTCCCTTTCCAGACTATTCAGGACCCGCGCAATGAAGGACGAAAGAATCCGAACTGTCGCCCAGTCGTGCCTGAGCCGCCGCACCCGCGCGACGGCGGCGGTCCTGTCGCGCCATTACGGCGCGCAGCTCCGGTCGACGGGATTGTCCGGCGTGGAATTCTCGCTCCTCGTCGCGATCGCGGGGCAGGACGGCCCGAGCGTCAGCGCCGTTGCAGAGGCCTTGGGCTTCGATTCCACGACGGTCGTGCGGAACCTGAAGCATCTGGAGCGTCGCCGGTTCGTCGAAAGCGAAGGCGGCCGGGGCCGCGCGGGCAAGCGCCTGCGTCTCACGGATGAAGGCGAAGCCGCGATCTCGACGGCCCTCGACAGCTGGGAAGTGGTCAACCGTACGCTCGTCGAGAAACTCGGCGCCGAGCGTGTGAAGGAGGGCCTGCGATTCCTCGAAGCCCTGGAGGAAGTGGCCCTCTCGAGCGCAACCCCACGAACACCGAAAGTATGAACGACCAAAGTCCGATCCCGGTCCCGCTTGCCGGGCCCCTCTCTCTTTCCTTAAACCTAGCGCTAATTCTATTCGAGGATGCGTTGGGAGAAGCGCCATGGAAGAGAAGATTTACGACGTGCCGGGGGAGTGGAGCCACCGCGCCTATCTGGACGATGCGGGCTATCTCGCGAAGTACGAAGCTTCCATCACGAACCCGGAGGCCTTCTGGGCCGAGGAAGCCAAGCGCATCCACTGGTTCAAGCAGCCTACCCGGATCAAGAACACCCATTTCGGGCCCGGCACCGTGGCGATCCGCTGGTTCGAGGACGGCGTCACCAACGTGGCCTATAACTGCATCGACCGGCATCTTCACACCCGCGGCGACCAGGTCGCCATCATCTGGGAAGGCGACGACCCGTCGGAATCGAAGACGATCACCTATCGTGAGCTGCATGACGAAGTCTGCCGCATGGCCAACATCATGCGCAATCGCGGCGTCGCCAAGGGCGACCGGGTCACGATCTACATGCCGATGATCCCGGAGGCCGCCTATGCCATGCTCGCCTGCGCGCGGCTCGGGGCCATTCATTCGGTGGTGTTCGGCGGCTTCTCGCCGGATTCGCTCGCCAGCCGCATCCAGGACGCCAAATCCGCCTTCATCATCACGGCGGACGAGGGCCTGCGTGGTGGTCGCAAGGTGCCGCTGAAGGTGAACGTGGACGCCGCGATCGAGCGCGTCGGTCCTGGTGTCGTCGATCACGTGCTGGTGGTGCGCCGCACGGGATCTCCCGTCAACATGGTGCCGGGCCGTGACGTCTATTACCACGCGGCGGCCGAACTCGTGTCCGAGGAGTGCCCCTGCGAGGAGATGAACGCGGAGGATCCGCTCTTCATCCTCTACACCTCGGGCTCGACCGGAACACCCAAGGGCGTGCTGCACACCACCGGCGGCTATCTCGTCTATGCGGCGATGACGCATCAATACGTGTTCGACTACCACGACGGCGACGTCTACTGGTGCACCGCCGACGTGGGCTGGGTGACGGGCCATTCCTACATCCTCTACGGACCGCTGGCGAACGGCGCCACGACGCTGATGTTCGAGGGCGTGCCGACCTACCCGACGATCTCCCGCTTCTGGGAGGTGATCGACAAGCACCAGGTCAACATCTTCTACACCGCGCCGACCGCGATCCGCTCGCTGATGCAGGCGGGCGAAGAGCCGGTGAAGAAGACCTCGCGCAAGACCCTGCGCCTGCTCGGCTCCGTCGGCGAGCCGATCAATCCGGAAGCCTGGGA